>JACQWN010000301.1:0-9148 GCA_016209245.1 Bacteroidia bacterium | reverse complement strand
AGCGATGAGAGAATATCGGTATCATATTTTTCTGTTTCGGTAATATCCTCGATATCGCCTACTTTTTTATTAGCATAGCTTCGTTTTCTGTAAAAATTTATTGATGTATTTACCATAATTTGCCTGAGCCATCCTTCAAACGAACCTTCAAACCGGAAGTTTTCCAGATTATTCAATGCTTTGATGAATCCATCGTGTAAAAGGTCTTCTGCCTCCATCCTGTTTCCTGCATATCTCAGGCAGATACCGAACATTTTAGCTGCGAATCGCCTGTACAGCTCGTCAACTGCCCTTTCGTCATTCCGGAGGCACCCTTTTACAAGGTTTATTTCATCAAGCATTTCTTTTTGTTTCACTTTCGATAATATGACAAATAAAGGATGAAAATGGTTGTCTGAAACATAAAATTATTTTTGTTTGCGTTCTGTAGGGATGAATGGCCGTTCATCCCTACAGAACGCAAACATCTCTCAAATATATAAAAATATTTTTATTTTTGTAACCTGAAATCATTTTTAAATTTAAAAATTAAATTTCATGTCATTCACTTACAACTACCCTCGTCCGATGGTGACGGTAGATAGTGTTATTTTTCGCCGGGGTGCACATTTAAAGGTTATTGGGCATTTCCCGGTGGGTTTGTTGATATGGAAGAGACACTTGAAGAGGCGGCTGTCCGTGAGCTAAAGGAAGAAACAGGGTTTGAAAAGATTGAACTCAGGCAATTACGTGCATTTAGCGCTATTGACCGCGATCCGAGGGGCAGAAATATTTCAGTAGCTTTTTATGGTTTTGCAACCGGTGATATTATTATTAAAGGACAAGATGATGCCTCTGATGCAAGGTGGTTTCCGGTTTCCTCGATACCCGCTTTGGCTTTCGACCATAACGAAGTTTTGAAAACGGCTTTGAATGCAATTAAATTTACTGATTTCTAAATTTATACTGCATACGGGATAAAATAAGCTTATGTATTTCAGTCATCGGATCTTTAGAACTAAACACCGAATTACCTGCAACAAGAATATCAGCCCCTGCCTTGATTAATTTCGGCGCATTTGAAATATTAACTCCCCCGTCAACTTCAATAAGAGCATGAGATTTTTTTTGCTTAATAAGTTTTTTTAGTTGTATAATTTTATTATAGGTATTTTCAATGAATTTCTGCCCTCCGTATCCAGGGTTTACCGACATAATCAAAGCAACATCAATATCATTTATAATATTTTCGAGCAAGTGAACCGGTGTATGCGGATTGAGTGAAACCCCGGCTTTCATATTACAACTGTGGATTATCTGTATAGTTCTGTGAAGATGCTTGCATGCTTCATAATGTATGGTAAGAATATCAGCCCCCGCCTTTTGAAATTCTTCAATATGACGTTCCGGTTGAATAATCATTAGGTGGACATCGAGCGGTTTGACGGTAATTTTTTTAATTTGTCCGATTATAGAAAAACCGAATGTAATATTTGGGACAAAGACGCCATCCATAACATCAAGATGAAACCAATCGGCTTCACTTTTATTAAGCATCTCAATTTCTTTTTTCAGATTAAGAAAATCAGCAGATAATATAGAAGGAGCAACAAGATGTTTCATAGTAATTACAGTTTATGTGGAATGCTGTCACATTAGAGTTTTTCAATTTCGTCAATTGTTAAGCCGGTATTTTTTGCTATTATATGCAAAGGGATACCATCGGCTTTTATTTTCACTTCGACTGTTTGAGTTTGCAGAACTCTAAAAAATTTAGATACACAAAAGTAATCGAATTTTAATAAATAAATAAAATATTTTTAAATTGATTACAGATAAGTTTTCAGATTTTTGCTTCTCGAAGTTTGTTTAAGGCGTCTGATAGCTTTTTCTTTGATTTGTCTAACCCTTTCACGTGTAATGGAAAGTTCTTCAGCAATTTCTTCGAGTGTCAATTGCGGGTAACCGTAAAGACCAAAATAAAGCTTAAGAATATCAGCCTCTCTTAATGAAATGGTTTTTAATGTTCTTTCAATTTTCACGTTCAAATTTCTGTTCTAAAAAAGAAAAAGTTTTATTAATTCTCTTCAATGAACCTATTTTATTCAATGGGAGTCGAACAATTCTTGATTGTTCGGCGAGCGCCTGAAGTATTGATTGACGGATCCACCAAACTGCATATGAAATAAATTTGAATCCTCTTGTTTCATCAAATCGTTGTGCAGCTTTAATAAGCCCCACATTCCCTTCATTAATCAGGTCGGCGAGTGTTAATCCCTGATTTTGATATTGCTTTGAAACCGATACAACAAAGCGCAGGTTTGCCTTTATTAATTTTTCTAATGCTTCATCATCACCATTTTTTATTCTTGTGGCAAGCTCTACCTCTTGTTCCGGAGTTACTAACACCTCTTTGCCTATTTCATGAAGATATTTATCCAATGAAAACGTATCCCTCTTTGTTACTTGTTTCGAGATTTTCAATTGCCTCATAATTAAATTATATTTATTTTTATAAACTATTATACGAATTCTTTTTAAAATTGTTACATTATTATATTAATATTTTGTAACTATTTATACTACGAAGGTGTTCGTACTTCGTAGGTTCGTAAAAGATTCGTACTTCGGTGGAATAATAAAAGCTCAATATGTTCCCGTGTTCAGTATATTATTTTTCCACCCAAGTACGAATTTTTAAAATAATTAAATTTTTTTTTGTATTTTTAAATTTTGTATTATTTTTGTAACGCATTTCAATATGCTTATTCACAAAAGCATAATAAATCAATTTATACAGTGATTAAACAAATTCTTTTACTCTGTCTTAATTTTCAGAGGTCAAAATAATATGTTTTTAGCTTCGAGAAGGTAAAATTTTTATTCTATTAATTCAGTTCATTATACACAACATACCACATCGTTCAGGATTATCGTATAGAACAAACCGGGATTTTATACTAATGGAAAGAATATAAGTATAAAAACCAAAATATTCATTTTATAATCGTTAATTTATGGATATTATGTATGACATTTTAGAATTAAACTCAAAAACTATAACAGAATTAAAAGAAATTGCCAAGAAATTAAATATTCCAAAGTTAGAATCTTTTAAAAAGCAAGAATTAATATATAAAATTCTTGACCAACAGGCTTTAATTATTTCAGTTGGATCTCTCAAAAAAAATAATAATAATTTTATTAATGAAAAAGATAATATTGAAAATATGGAAACTGAAGAAAATAATAAAAATTCTGAAAATATAAATTTTCAGGAGAATAGTGATGACCAAGAAAAATCCAATTACAGACAGAGGTTTAGACGGCCCCGCAAGGAAAAGCTTTATGAAAAGCCAATTTTTTCAACTACTTCAAGCAAATTGTTTAATTTTGAAGAAAAAAATGAAGTAAAATCTAATCCTAATCCTAATCCTAATCCTAATCCTAATCCTAATCCTAATCTTAATATCGATATGAACTCTAATCTTAATATGAAACCCGATTTAAATCCAGATATGAATTCCGTTTCGAATCCTGGTATTAATCCGAATATTAATTCTGATTTTGATACTGATACTGATACTGGATACTGATACTGATACTGATACTGATACTGATACTGATACTGATACTGAGACTGATACTGATACTGATACTGATACTGATACTGATACTGATACTGATACTGATACTGATACTGATACTGATTCAGATTCTATTTCAAATTCTGATAATAATTTAAATATGGAAAATTTACTTACAGATGATAATGGTACAATAGAACAAAACAATTTTCTTCCTATAGAAGAAAAAGGAATAATTGAAGAAAAAGGAATAATTGAAGAAAAATCACAAATGGATACTTCTGAAAGGAGAGAATATACATCAAGAAGAGTATATGAAAGAAAGCCGGATAAAATTATTGAATTTGATGGAATTATTACTAGTTCCGGAGTGTTGGAAATAATGACAGATGGATATGGCTTTTTACGTTCATCCGATTACAATTATTTGAATTCGCCTGATGATATTTATGTATCGCAATCGCAGATAAAATTATTTGGTTTAAAAACAGGCGATGCTGTTGAAGGTACTATTCGTCCTCCGAAAGAGGGGGAAAAATATTTTCCGTTAATCAGAATTCTTCAAATCAATGGGCGTGATCCGGAAATAGTAAGGGACAGGGTGCCATTTGATCATTTGACTCCTTTGTTTCCCACTGAAAAATTCAATTTAACGGGGCATACCAAATCCACATTGTCCACAAGAGTAGTAGATATGTTCTCCCCAATAGGAAAAGGACAGCGCGGATTAATAGTCGCACAGCCGAAAACAGGAAAAACAGTATTATTGCAGGAAATTGCCAATGCAATAGCAGCCAATCATCCCGAAGTTTATTTAATGATTCTATTAATTGATGAAAGGCCTGAAGAAGTTACTGATATGGCAAGGAATGTAAAGGCCGAGGTTATTTCATCAACGTTTGATGAACCGGCGGAACAACATGTTAAAATTGCTTCAATAATTCTTGAGAAAGCCAAGCGGCTTGTTGAATGCGGGCATGATGTTGTTATCCTCCTCGATTCTATCACCCGGCTTGCAAGAGCATATAATACTGTTGCGCCTGCTTCAGGAAAGGTATTATCAGGAGGTGTTGATTCCAATGCTTTGCAAAAACCAAAGCGTTTTTTCGGTGCTGCAAGAAATATTGAAAATGGAGGTTCTCTTACAATCCTGGCTACTGCATTGACAGAAACCGGTTCCAAAATGGATGATGTCATTTTTGAGGAGTTTAAAGGTACAGGTAACATGGAGCTTCAACTCGACAGGAAGTTGGCTAACAAGAGAATTTGGCCGGCGGTTGATTTGAATGCATCAAGTACCCGTCGTGAAGAACTTCTCTATGATAAAGAATTTCTAAACCGTATGTGGATATTAAGAAATTATCTTGCTGATATGACTCCTCTCGAAGCTATGGAATTTCTGCGTGACAGGTTGCCTCAAACCAAAACCAATGAGGAATTTCTGATTTCAATGAATACCGGATGAAAATTTTATAATTTTTTCTCTTTAATTCTTGCCTTTTTACCCGTAAGGTCACGTATATAATAAATTCTTGCTCTTCTAACATTACCCATGTTATTTAATGTGACGCTTTCAATGAAAGGTGATTGTAAATGAAAAATACGTTCCACCCCATAGCTTCCCGACATCTTCCTGATAGTAAAAGTTTCTTTCAGTCCCGTACCCCTTCTTTGAATAACAACACCGCGAAATTGCTGTATTCTTTCTTTATTACCTTCAATAATTTTATAATCAACCGTTATGGTATCTCCTGCTTTAAAGGCGGGGTATTTTGTTTTTACCATATAATCGCTTTCGGCTATTTGTATCAGATCCATATATTTTAGTATTTAATTTTGGGCATTATTTTTAATCATCTGTTTCTTGAAAATTGCGTGCAAAGATAGAAAATTATTTTTTTATAAAATGATATTTTTCAAAAATTCATATTTTTAGAGATAAGTTTGACAAAATAAGTTCCTTTAGTAAACCGAAATTAAGTGTAATTACCTGCGGATATTGAGAACTTACCTTTTCGTCTCAAAAAAAATTTTGCACATGATAGTGTTAATCCAAATATTATTCGTATGTTTGCAGGGTTAAAATTATTTAACCCGAACAAAAAAAAACATTTATACCTTTATAATATAAATTGAAATTTTATGCAAGTAGCATCTATAGAATTATACGACCTGTTAAAAATCAAAATTGGTGAAGCGGAAGCCAAAACATTAGTTACTTTCATTGAGCAGGAAACTGAAAATAAATTTGAGCAAAAGAAAGATACCCTTGTTGCTGAACTTGAAACTAAAATGGCACAACTGGAAACACGGCTTACCCGTTCTATTTATATGGTAGGATTAATTCAATATCTGGCAATGCTCGTTTCTTTGATTGCTATTATAAAATATTTGATGTAACCCGATGTATGCAATACTATTTGGCGTACTGATTTTTGCAGGCGCTATGGTTCTTAAAGCAACTTTATAATCTCAGAATTCATGATTTTAGGCGCCAATCCTAATTAGTGTCTGTCCGTAATGTCCAAATTTGCTACGAATTTCACGAATTAAAATTAATTTTTTCGTGTAAATTCGTGCAATTCGTGGCTATTCTTTTTTTGTGGATTGACTTTACAGACAGACACTAATTAACAAACGCAAATCATGAGTTATGATGTTAAGGATTAATGTCCCGGTTCCCCGATAACCTTAAATTTATCACCGGTTTCTTTTGCAATTCTCCTGTACCACTCTTCACCATAACCGGGTTGTTTAAATTCCGGTGTCACATATTTATAGTTTTCCTTAGGTTCGTTTCTCGTTTTGATGTTTCCATCCATATATTTAGTGAATAAATATGTATAAAGAGTAAACCATTCATCACGGGTTTTGTCGCCTTCCATGACTGAATAATAAGTTAAAAGTTTAACGGCTTCATCTTTATTTGTCTTATATAATTCTGATGCTTTCGAATCGATTTCTTTTGTTTCCTGCAGGAAACGGTTCTCCAGCTCGAGTTGCTTGTTACGTATTTCAGGCCATATCACATTAAATCGTGTATAAGCAAAATTTGATACCATGTTGAATACCCAGAAAGCTGCGTCAATGGTGAAATCCATCATACTGCCATTTCCCTGTGCATAAGCTTTTGGGACTTCAGTAATACCGCAATATATTGGTACATAAACACTGCTTGCTGCATCATCAACACCAAACCAGAATATTCCACCAATCGGGCCTGGAAGCCATGCTCTTGCCTGTGCTACAAATGAAAAGCCGGTTTGCTGGGTTGAGACCGCTCTTTCATTGATATATTCAACACTATCAACTTTCCATGTCAATGGACGCCAACGGTACGGGCATCCGAAGGGTCCTGCTCCTATATCCTTTGACATATCCAGCTCAGTTCCTTCCAGATGATTACGCATACAATCCATTACTTCATGAACCCAAATTTTTCTGTCCGGCTTTATCCATAAAGGAATCCTGTTCTTTGCATAACCTGTAGCTTCATCTTTAATAACATGACCTTTAACATAATCCCAATACTGCGCCATATCTTTATTGAATGTATTGAAGAATGCCCAAACCCTGATTTCGCAGAACCTGGCTGCGCTAAAATCTAGCGGAGCATATGTATCAGAAAAGCTAAACTCTTGGTCTTTCCCTTTGAAATATCCCTTTTCCCTGGCAAATGATATTACATCTTTTGAATGATATACCGTTTGCTTCGTATCTGTCCAGTTATTCACTTTTTGAAAAGGGAAAGTCGTTATTCTTGCCTGATTGGCATGGCATGAAATATATCCGTCGGGAATAAGCATAGCAACCCAAACTGCGCCCTTCTGCGTACTTTCGGCTTTTTCAATTATTTTTTCCTTATATTTTTCAACATTTTCTTTTCCGAGCAGCTTTTCAAGCTCGGCAATAAATTCATCGTGCCTAAGAATGTTTTTTCCTGTAAGACTATTGAGCTTCGAAAGAATATCTGCTGGAACGTCCCCCTTTTTTAAAGCCTCAATGCTGCTTTTTGTGATATAATAAGTTCTGCCTTTTCCAATTAAATCTATGAACCATACCTCATTGGCATCCGCAACAGAAAAGGATTCTCCTTCACTGGCATAACCGTATTCATCCATAAGCTCAGACATGATTTTAATGGCTTCCCTTGCTGTTTTCGCCCGTTGCAGAGATACATATATGATATTACCATAATCAATTGTGGCGCCGGGTTGAATAAAAAGTTCTTCCCTGCCTCCATAGGTCGTTTCGCCTATTGTCACTTGGTTTTCATTCATATTCCCCACTACAGAATACGTATGTTTTACTTGTTTAATCTTTCCAAGGAATTTACCTGTATCCCATTCGTAAATATCAAACATGGCACCTTCCGGATAATCGGCTGCGGGACGGTAATATAGCTCGCCATACAATACATGCGAGTCGGCGGCATAGCTAACAATTGTAGAACCGTCAACCGTTGCACCTTTGGTTACAAGAAAATTTGTGCATGCCCATGCGCTGTTAGCTATTATAAGGCAGAATACAACAAATAAAATAAATATCTGTGAATTTTTTTTCATAATAAAAAATTTTAATAAATTTAGCGGTCAAAAATAAAAAAAACTAACTATTATACATATTTTTGCTAATTAAAATATGTAACTATTTATCCTGAATTATTCACAAATCAGGTTAGAATATATATCAATAGCCCCGTCCTTCAGGGCGGGGGGGCTATTGATATATTCAAATTAAAATTTATGAATTAATCAGGTTATATCATGTTTTTTTGAATATCCCAAAATAGTTATTAAAATAAAATTTATTTATTATGTATAGAGTATTTATTCCGATTATTATCATTCTTGTAATTCTTTGGATTATCGTAGCTTTCGTTGAGGATATTAACAATGAACAAGCTGAAGAAAATTCGATATTTAATGCTGAATACACTGAAGATAGTATAGATAATGTAGAAGTATCATATAGTACAGGTAAATTTCAAGTACTAACCGGAAAGTTAAGAAGGTATTCTGTCAATCATTTTTCTGTGCTGTTACCTTTATGGCTTAATGAATATCATGATGCCAACCGGTATGAAGATCTTCAATGCAAAGACGAGCATGAGCTTTTATATTTTACTGTCAAAGAAACCGATAAACAACAATTTGCTGTCCAAGGCAATGATACTTCATTAGTGGCATTTTATAATTTTATTTTATCGTATGCTGCCGATTCCACCTCCTTAATTTCATGGTTAGGTTCAAAGAAAATCAATAATTTGAATTGCTGTCAGGCGATAATAAACCATATTTCCCAAACTCAGGATTATTATCTTGTACTTTCAGTGTTTTCGAGCCCGACCAGATTATACCGAACATATACATGGTCAAAAAATTCTGATAGCACTTACTATAAACAGCTCATGCTGGAAATTCCAGAAACTTTTGCGGAAATTGAATAATTTAAAAAATCCCGACAGTTTCAGGCAACCATTATATAGTTACGTTTGTCTTCTTTATACCCAAAGAAATCAGGTTTGCAAAAAATATTATCAGAATGGGAGAAGGGGAGAAACGGAGAAAGGGCGACAAAGC
>JACQWN010000300.1 GCA_016209245.1 Bacteroidia bacterium | reverse complement strand
AAATGCAAAGGTAGCACATCTTTTTATTCTTCTTTGCGTATTCCGCCAAAGCGGAATTCATGATAATTTAGTATAATACAGGCTAACAGAAATATTTGAAAAATATTGAAAATTTTATGTATTTTTGCATATTCAATGTAAAAGTGTAAAGCAAAATTACAATATGATACCAAGAATTATAGAATCGCCTGATAAACAATCATTTTAATTTGTTATTTAATCAAAGCTATATTAAACCGTTATTAATTATTTTCTTATTTATTTCAGTTCAATATCCACTTTCTGCAAAACCAATTTTTTCCGCCGGTTCAGATATGCCGGTTGTTTTCAACACAATTGATAACAAATATAAACATCCTTTCCCAATATTTGATAATAATAAATTTCTGAAAGCTTATACATTAGGTATTGATTTGGATTTTAACCGCAACGATATTCTGACAGGAATCAATCTGGGCCTTCAGACAACTAAATATGACATGAGTCTTTATCTTGGCTATGATTTCCGGCCTGTCCCTAAAAAGGTATATATAAATCCGCATCTTTATCCTTATATCTATGAAATGAAAGAAGGGAGAACATTTCTCTATATAAATTATGAAAAGAGATTTGGTATAAACATCAACCTGTCGAGAATCGGTGTTGTTCTTGGTATAAAAGAAATATATACATTCGGCCGGTACTGGAATACGAAAGAATTTTATAAAGGGCGGTTCATTTTTACACCTGCTTGCGGAATATACTGGTTGAACTACGAAACTATTGTTAAACTTTGTTATGAATATATTGACTTAAAAATGGAAAAAGCGCCTTGGAACAGTGAGATTGATTGGCCTTGGGTATCAAATCACAGAATTGTTTTATCGTTTATATATTGTTTGCTTTTATTATTCCACCGAAGTACGAATCTTTTACGAACCTACGAAGTACGAACACCTTCGTAGTTCGTAAGTTCGTATTTTTTTTCGTACTTCGATGGGGTCAATAACTGAATGATAATTTATGACCGTATTGAGTATACTTCTTAAGTTAGCACTTATGGGCTTTAGTCCACTTTCTGACTTTTTCAGCAAACCCTATCTTAATTATTTCGCTAACTTTCATTTGATAAGCCCATGTTTTTATATCACAGTTACAAGTCCTATTTTGTTTTTTTAGTTTCCTTTTTTATTTTTAAAGACTATCAAAAATATTATTTTTCTTTTGTCAAGTATATTTTTTTCAAGTTATTTTTTATGTCTTTTATCTTCCAATATTGTCGGGGTTTTCAATTCATTTTATTATCGTGATATTTTTGGCCACTTGAGTATAACGGTACTCGTGCAGGACGTCGTTTTTGCAACCTTATTTATCAGCGTATATGCGTAGCATTAGCTTTATCAATTCCTGCAAAAATGCGGCTTGCACGATGTTTATGCCCAGTGTATTATTTCTGTCTTACAGTCCCCATCCAAGTCGTACTTGATAAATAATGTTGGGATATAGTCCCGCTCCTTTGTCAAATAATTTATTCCAAGGAAAATCTTTTTCTTGTTCAGGCCAATCTGTGTCTGCGCCCAATCTGTTTTTGGAACTACTTGAAATGTATTGACCGCCAAGTCCGACTGCATAGTCAACAGTCAGCCCACATTTTTTAATACATTGATAACCAAATTTAATATTTAGCCCATAAACATTTCTGTCTACCGTGTAGATATTTTGCTTGTAATGAGTAGAGTTTGGGAATGGATTGTTGTCAATATAGTCAACAACGGTTTCTTGTCTGTCTGTCGCTGTCCATTGATAAAATGAATGTATCGCAATATAGTAACCAGTATTTTCAATTGTTTGAGATTTGTATTGGATTGTCCATAAGATTTGATTAATCCATAGTTGGCGTATAATGATTTTCTATTTTTCAAATATATCTCTGTCCCGATATTGAAATTAACAGTGTTAAGTGTAATGGTAGGTAAATATCCAAGCATAGAAGTTGAAATGATTATTTGCTTTGCTTTTAAAGTGTCGGTCACATGGGAATATGCCGAAAGCGAAAATATCGTCAAAAAAATTGTTGTCAATATTGGATGTCGTCTTATCATTTTGCCTTGTGCATATCGGGCTCAAGGGCAAGCCCGATTAGGTACTGTGTGGTGCATTGCACCTATCGGTCACGAGTTGGCTTCAGTGCCACACTTCCAAAGATAATCACTCGTAATCCAAAACCAAATCATCATCTATTATTCTATCTTGCGTAGTACGTGAGGCATTGAGCCAACTTGATGTGTGCACCCTGCATGAGCAAAGCGCATCCGTCCAAAAGCTCTATAAAAATTTAAAAAATACAAATAAATTTTTAGAAAGTAAAAAATTTTTTCCAGAAGGTGAAAAGAGCGATAATGCTGATACCTGTCGAACCGCCGTATTCGTGACCCGAATGTACGGTGGTGTGAGAGCCTCACCCCGTCAGTCGAACTGGCGGGGCGGGCTACTCGATTAGCAACTGTTCAATTTTGTTTGTATAATTTTTATTGTTTAATTAATTTTCTTATTGCAAATCCTTTTTCATTTATTATTTGTATTTCATAAATCCCCCTTGCCAAATTTTTTAAGTCAATTTGCGTTATTGGGGATACTAAATAATTACTTTGGAGTAATTGACCATCAAAACTTATTATCTCAACTTTTGAATTTTTAAAAAACGGAATGTCTATATATAATTTATCACTAGCAGGATTGGGATAAATATTTATATCTAAAATGTTACCGATTGTTTTGTTTATATTTACTAATTCATCTAGTGAACGAACCCAAACACTACTACTGTCTTGACAATTTAAAAATGAAACATTGAAAACAATTTTTTAATCCAGACCTCACAGGTTTCTAAAACCTGTGAGGTCTTAAAATTAAATTGTCGCAACACTAGTCCCTACTGTGGCCAAACATTTAACCGCGTCACATGCCAGGCCATTATTCACGGCTGACCAACTTGATCCATTGTTGCTTGACAAAAATATTCCATTATTATTAGTCGCGGCAAAAATATTTGTGCCGATTACTGCTAATGCCGAAACGGTGTAATTTGAGATACCATTGTTAATGGCCGTCCAGTTGAGTCCATTATCAACAGATAAAAATACTCCGCTCCCTGTTCCGGCATATATATTCGTACCACTTATTGCTAACGCCGTGACATCTGCATCAGTTAAGCCATTGTTCACGGATGTCCAACTTGCACCGTCATCCTCCGATATAAAGACACCTCCTCCGGCAGTACCAGCAAAAATACAAGTACTTGTTTTATCAAATGATAATATGAAATCGTTTGTCAGCCCTTGATTCGATTGCGACCAGTTGGCACCATTATCCGTGGACACATATATTCCATTACCCCATGTCCCGGAAAATATGTTTGTCCCGATTACAATGAATGATGTAACATACGTATGTGGTAACCCTTGATTTTTTAACGACCAATCTGATCCATTATTCACTGTCGAATATATGCCTCCACAATAATATGTACATGCAAAAATGTCTGTTTCATTTGAAGCTAATGCTGTAACATCGGTTGCAACCAGCCCAATCATTGACCAGTTTGCCCCGCTATCCGGTGACATTAATATACCATATCCATCGTTTGTCCAGGTCGTCCCTGATCCGACAAAAATAGCCGTATCATAAACTGTCAGGGAGTATACAGAAATATCAGGGATTTCTACATCCACTTGCGTCCAGCTTGAAGCATTATCAATGGATCTGTACAAACCGTTATTCGTTCCGGCATAAATGCTTGTCCCATGGACTGCTAAAGAATAAATATTGCTGTATTTATAAGCGGATGAGTCGTATGGTAACCCGTAATTTACTGCTACCCAGTTTGACCCATTATTTGTCGATAAAAACAATCCATCACCATCATTCCCAATTTCATATTCTCCGGTTCCGGCAAATATATTTGTTCCATCAATTAAAAAAGACAAAACAGTTGTAAAAGGAGGCAGACCTGCATTTACTGCGGACCAATTTGTCCCATTAACAGTTGACAGAAATATCCCTCTGTTACTTCCTGCAAAAATATTAGTGTTGCAATATTCCAATGAGTAGACAATGGTATTTGCCGGAAGCCCGTTATTCATTTGAGCCCAACTTGCACCATCATTTGTCGATCGGAATATTCCTTCTGACCCTCCCATGTTATCTTCAGCACCAATAAAAATATTTGTGCCATTTATAATTACTGCATGCACCATCGTATTGGGCAATCCTTTAAAAGTCCAATTTGCCCCGTAATCGGTCGACAAAAAAATTCCGTTTTCAGTTCCGGCAAAAATATTTATACCACTCGCTGCCATTGATAAAATATATTTATCTGTCAGACCATTGTTAATTGCAGTCCAATTTGAACCATTATCTATGGAAAGAAAAATACCATTTCCATGTGTACCGGCATAGAGATACGATCCATTCTTTGCAAAGCATCTTATATTTCCACCAAAAGGGCCATTTGTTTGTTGCCATTGGACATCAATAGAATAGCATTGAATTAAAATTAAACCTGAAATTAATAAATAATTTTTTATAAATTTTCCTTTCTTTTTTATGTATTTGTATCTTTTGAATAGTTGCTAACGTAATGGTTTACATACCTTGAGGTGTGTTTATCATTTATATAGCACAAAGATAATTATTTTTTTAAATGTTTGATATATAGTTAAATTATTTTCTTAACAGTTACAATAACGGATGCTTTGCACATTGTCTTTATCATTCGTTATGGATTTTAAATTGTTACTGTTTGAGTTCAAAGATATAACCTGAATAATTCACAAATTTTTAATTTGAATATATCAATAGCCCCGTCTTTTAAGGCGGGGTTTAAAATGGAAAGCGTATCTCCGCCCTTTTTCCCTACGAAATTTGGAATGT
>JACQWN010000707.1 GCA_016209245.1 Bacteroidia bacterium | reverse complement strand
TGTCAATACCATTACCGCCACCGCCGCCCGGAATATTATCTATTGCAAAATGTCTTACATTTCCCGCTGTCAGCAATTTTACACCAACATGAATGCCATTAACAGAATTATATATATACGACATTTTATTGGGGGCATCATAGTTTATCTTATTTTCAAAAGGATTTAAAACATCCCAGTCGGAACAAAGTGCAGCATAGAAATTCCGTATAGTGTCACCGGAAGGATTTATAAATAAATATTCAAAAATAACATAATCTTCATCGGGAGGAGCATCCCATGCATATGTATTTTGAATGACTTTCAAGTTAAGCAAATATTCGGTAAACAAGCCTGTTACATCAAAATCGGATATTTGAGAGCTTTGGTTATGTACAGGCATTGAAACCGGATGAAAATCATTGTTATTTCTGAAGCAGTTTGCTATCGTCCATATTGAATTTCCGAACATCAATCCGCCTTCATACAGAAGAGAAGTACATCCTTTATATTTAAAACCCAACCCTTTATCAAGGTTTATCCCGATGTATCCAAAAGTTCCGTCGGTAGTGACGGATGTGGAAATTTTATTTGTATCAACATCAATAATCGGGACATTAACTTCGAACTGCACATATTGAACTGATTGGTAATAATATCCTGTGAAATTAAGCTTCAATATAATTGTCTGATTGAAAGGTGTTGCCGGTTTAATTTTAAATGTAAGCGGATCTGCCTGATTTGAATAAGTTTGTAAAGTTGCTAATGTTCCCGGATGATTGTCCCAATTCATTATTTGAACATAGCTTGTTTGTTGCGAAGTAAGATTAACATTTAAACTCTCTGCCTCAAATAGGTAATTAATATAAGTTCCCTTCAGCTCGATGATATCGCCTGATTGTAAAATGCTGTCATTATTATCATCAAAATAATAATTTATGAATTTCACCGATGGATGCCAATCTTCTGTTATGGCTTTATAAAGGTTAACTCTGCCGCCGCCAAGCATACCTGCATAAGGCAAATTTTCCTGAATTGTATCTATGATATCGGCTGTAACGATTAGTTGTTCAGCTATCTGGAGAGGAGAATAGCTCGGAAATACTGATTTTACTATTCCTGCACAACCTGCGACAATAGGACTGGCGAATGAAGAACCAAAAAACATCTGAGCACATGAATTTTCTTGGTAAGTAGAATAAAAATTTCCGGCAGAGCAGCCGGGAGCAGTAATATCAACAAAATAATTATAATTTGTATTGCATTTTATATCATTTGCATCAGTTCCGGTCACGCTTAAAACATTATTGTACGATGCCGGGTAAAAAAGATTAGTATTTGGATCGTTGCCTGCAGCGGCAACTACAAGGGCATTGCAGTTGAAAGTAGCATAATTGATAATATCCTGTTCATACATGGAATAAGAATTGCCGCCCCAAGAGCAATTAATTATGGAACATCCGTGGTCGGCGGCATATACAATTCCTTCATAAGCCATAGTTAATAAAGTATAATTAGAATAAGGATCCTTGGTTGAAATTTTAACGGGAAGATATTTACAAAAATAACCTGTACCTGCAATACAGATTCCATTATCTGGCGTTGCAGAAGAAAAACCGGAAACCCAAACTCCATGTGGAATATTTGATGCAAGTAAGGGATTATATTCGTCAATTTGAGGGGTATTATCGTTACTTCCCAAATCCCAGCCCCTGTAATTATCAATAAAACCGTCATTATCGTCATCGAGTCCATTAAAGGGAAAAGGGTCGTTATTATTATAAGCGATATTTCCGGATAAATCATCATTGTCGAGCTCGGTACCGGTATCGGTAATACCTATAACAATATCTGAACTACCTTTGCTGATGTCCCATGCTTCATAGGCATGAATATTTGAGAGATGATAAGTGCTTGCATTATTTGCATCGTCAGGAACATATAACGGCTTATGCAGATAATGAGGTTCGGCGTATTCTATTACAGGACTGCACGAGAGATACCTGATTACTTTTTCAACTGCATAATCCCCGTTATATTTTATTTCATAAATCAATGACAAATCAATAAGCGGCATTCCATATTCATTAAATTTCTTTTCAGGAATCTTAGAGTGAGGAAATTTTTTCTTTATTGCAGAAACTTCTATATCATTAAATATTTTGTTAAGCGACTGTTCAATAATACCATCATTTATGCAAATACTTTTATTCGCATTTTTAATTTTAATTATAACGGTTTTCTCTAAATATTTGTCTTTGCTGATCAGCTGAGCCGTTGATAGCAAATTGCTAATTGAAAATAAGAGAATTAGCAGTGATTTTACATAATAAATTTTTGTCTTCATATTAACTTTATATTTCAACCTGCAATATACAAACAAAAATAATAAAAAACATATTTTTCATTAAAATTTTTATAATTTTAAATTTTTGACTAATGTTGTAATTCTTTTGACGAATTTACGGATTTCAGAAATTAACTGATGGATTAAAGCTGTTGATAAACCTCATTCCGCTTTAGGCGGAATGAGGTTTGATTAAGAAAATCACCGGCTTTAACCCATGAAACAGTAATAAAAATACATAATATTATGATGAATTGTATAATTATTGACGATGATAGGCTTTCACGTAAGGTTATTGAGGAATTCATATCAAAAACAGAAGGGCTTAAGCTTATTGGCTCTTATTCCAATGCCATTGATGCAATAAATGCTTTCAGGTCAAAGGAAGAGATACACCTTGTTTTTTTGGATATAGAGATGCCGGAAATGTCGGGATTGGAATTTCTTAAAAATATACATTATTCACCTCAAACTATTATTATATCAGCTAAAGACAAATATGCACTTGATGCATTTGAATACGATGTTGACGACTACCTGCTCAAACCCATTACTTATGCACGTTTTTACAAAGCTATTGATAAAGCTATAACCCGGTATAATGAGAGAAAAGAGCTGGCTGATAGCAAAGATGAAATTTTTATCAAAAGAACTTCATCGCTTATCAAGCTGAAATATGATGATATTCTTTGGATAGAAGCACTTGAAAATTATGTTACTATTTACACATTTTCCGATAAATTCACTATTCATTTTACATTGAAATCCATTGAAAAGAAATTACCACATCAGAAATTCAGGCGGATTCATCGTTCCCATATAATTAATATTGATAAAATAAATATTATCGAAGATAATTGTATTATTATCCAGATAGAAGAAGGGAAAAAAATGGTGCCAATCGGAAAATCCTATAAGGAAAAACTGTTGAATGATTTGAATATTATAATAAAATAAAAAGGAATGAGCTCGCCCAGGCAGCTGTTTCTGCGACATCTTGCACAAACTTCCGGCTATCCTTTAATGATAGAAATCAATAAAGCACGTGGTATTTACCTGTATGATAAGCATAATCGTAAATACATTGATTTAATCTCGGGAATTGCCGTTAATAATATCGGTCATTGTCATCCCAGAGTAATTACCGGGATAAAAAAACAAGCTGAAAAATATCTTCACCTTATGGTATATGGTGAGTATATTCTATCGCCTCAGTATGAATATGCAAAGCTTCTTACAGATTATTTGCCTGAATCGCTGAACTGCGTATTTTTTGTCAATTCCGGAAGTGAAGCTGTCGACGGTGCGATGAAATTGGCAAAACGTTATACAGGCAGACAAGAAATTATTGCCTTTTATAATTCATATCATGGCAGCACACATGGGGCTTTAAGTGTACTGGGCGATGAAAATTTCAAGTATCCTTTCCGTCCTCTTTTACCGGGAATACGGTTTATTAATTTCAATAATACTAACGATTTACAATATATTAATGAACACACTGCCTGTGTGATAACCGAACCGATTCAATCGGAAGCCGGAATAATATTACCTGCAAACGATTTTCTTATTAATCTCCGCAAGCGCTGTACGGAAACCGGCGCATTGCTCGTTTTTGATGAGGTTCAAACGGGTTTTGGCAGAACAGGCACATTATTTGCTTTTGAACAATATAATGTAGTGCCTGATATTCTCGTTATTGCTAAAGGAATGGGAGGCGGCATGCCTCTGGGCGCTTTTATCGCCGATAAAAATATTATGAATTGCTTAAAAAAAGAACCGATGTTCGGCCACATTACAACATTCGGCGGCCACCCCGTTTCATGTGCAGCAGCAATTGCCTCCTTACAGGTGCTTAAAAAAGAAAAAATTATTGAATCCGTTCAATATAAAGAACAGTTGTTCAGAAAACATCTCGTTTACAAGGCGATTAAGAATTTCAGAGGAAAAGGATTACTTCTGGCTATTGAATTTAAAAATAAACGAATTGCAAAAAGAGTAATTTCAGAAGCTATGAAAAACAGACTTATTGTCGGAAATTTTCTTTTTGTCGATGATTGTATCGCATTAAAACCGCCATTAATTATTACTCAGAAGCAGATAATAAATGTATGTAAATTATTAATAAAATCAATTGAAAGATGTTATTCATGAAACAGAATACATTGTTACTTCTCACCTATATTTTGAGATTCCTCACTGCGTTCGGAATGACGATGTATTTATTTTTGCGGGGAAGGAAGAAGCGTTTTCCTTTCAGCAAAACGCTTCTTCTATCCTCAATATTATTTATCACTATACCTTATAATATATATTCACAATCAATTTCTCATGCCGTATTTAAAGAATACGAAGATTCACTAAAATATTTATTTAACGAGCTGTTCGAATTCGATGGCGACAGGTATGTTAAAGCTGATATTGAGAAAATAAAATACAATAATCTGATTTTAAAAACTTTTAAGGATGCATTAGAAATTGACGGCTCGTTTAATTATTCATTCGATTCACTTAATTACTCCGGGAAAATTACGTCTTCCGACGGACTGGTACATATTTTCACATGGAATGTGCAGTATGAAAACAAGAGCTTTGAATACTTCGGATTTATCCAATATTATGCTCAAAAAAAAGATAAATATTTACTTTTTTCATTAGACGATAAATCGCATGAAATCAAAGATTCCGAAAATCAAGCATTAACTGCCGGTAAATGGTATGGCGCCTTGTATTATTCAATTATTACAAAAAAGTTCAAAAATAAGACTTTTTATACGCTGCTCGGCTGGGATGGCAATGATGCACTGACTACCAAAAAATTGATTGATATTCTCTGCTTTGAGAGTGATAATACGCCGGTTTTTGGTTTAAGCATTATTAATATTAATGCTCAAAACAAGAAAAGATTAATCTTTGAATATTCAAAAAATGTGACAATGCTGCTGCGATATGATGATGAAATAGATAAAATTGTATTTGACCATCTGGCTCCAATGCAACCATCTTTCTATGGGCAATATCAATATTATGGTCCTGATATGACACATGACGCTCTTGAGTTTAAAAACGGTAAATGGGAATTTATATCCGATATTATTCTGAAAAATCCAAAGTCGAAAAGCAATACCGGTGTTATTTTCCACCCCGAAAGCGATAAATTCTACAAACCTGATAATAAATAGGATCATATACTGCAAACGGTTTAAAATTTAACCTTTTGCTAAAATAATATTGCTAAATTGTTATATTGCCGCATTGCTAAATTGCTAAATTGTTGAATATGAAATAATTTAACCATTTAACCATTTTTAGTATAATTTTGGTAAAAATGCCAAAAAAGAAAAGACATAAAGGTCATTATTGTAAAGTGTGTGGTAATTTTCTACCAAATGAAAAATTTTCTGGTAAAGGTCATGCTAAACATATTTGCAAAAAATGTACTAGCTTTTCAAAACAGAAATGGCATGAACAGAAAGTAATTGATGATATTTATTTGTATAAATAATGATAACATTTCCTAATGCTAAGATAAATCTTGGATTAAATATCCTTGAAAAAAGAAGTGATGGTTTCCATAATATCGAGACTATTTTTTATCCAGTTGGCTTAAGCGATATTTTGGAAATTTTACCATGCCCTGATACCTCAAAGTCAAGTTCCCTGACTATTACTGGAAAAGCAATTCAAGGTTCTGTTTCTGAAAACCTTTGTTTTAAAGTATATAATATTTTAAAAAATGATTTTAATATTCCATCGGCGACAATGTTCCTGCACAAAATAATACCGGTTGGTTCAGGGCTTGGTGGGGGTTCTTCCGATGCCGCTTTTACCGTTAAATTGTTAAATACATTGTTCAACATCGGTCTTGATGAGGTTCAAATGATTAATTATGCAAGCAAAATCGGCAGCGATTGCGCTTTTTTTATAAAAAACAGACCATGTTTCGCTACAGGAAGAGGTGATATGCTTGAAGATATAAAACTAAATTTGAACGCTTATTTTATTTTGTTAATATGTCCGGAAATTCATGTAAGCACGGCTTGGGCTTATTCACAGATAAAACCTGCTAAACATATTACCCCGTTAAAAAATATTTTATCCTTACCTGTTGAACAATGGAAAATATTAGTCAAAAATGATTTTGAAAAAATTGTCTTTAAAAAATATCCCGAACTAAAAAAAATTAAAGAACAGCTATATGAGATGGGTGCGGTTTTTGCTTCGATGAGCGGCAGCGGTTCGGCTATTTATGGATTATTTAAAGAAAAACCTGAGGTTAAAGGATTATTTAAAGAAAATTATTATTTTGAAAAATTTTTGTCTTTTTAAACCAAAGTTGTAATTTTACATCGAATTATTCCAAAAATTTACATGAAAGAAAAAAAGAAGAATATACAGGAAAAAAGAAAGCAAACGCTTATCTCTATTGTTAGCCCGCGTGATCCATTTATTGAAACTGTAGTTGAAGAAATGGCGAAGAACGGTCCTATACTTGGCCTGCTAGCCCAAAAAAATTTTGACAATCTTGTGCTTCTTGTACAACCGAATTTAAAAGAACGGGCTCTTATGACCAGAGAATACATCAATTCCCGTTACCCACTGATAAATATCCGTTTGATGCAACTGAATATTTCCGATGTTATTAATTATCTTGAAATACTGCATGTCATACGTGATATTATCCGTTATATACAGGAAGATTATAAAAATGATGAATATTATATAAATGTATCATGCGGCACTCCTCAGATGCATACATGCTGGGTGCTGCTTGCAGCTAGCGGTGAAATACCTGCTCATATATTGAATATCAGGGAAACAAGGCATATCACAAAGGATAAGGGCTATGTTCTTGAATTGGATTTTTCCGCTCCGGAATTTCCTGTGATTAAATCGAACATCCTGCAGGCGGAAATTTTACAAACTGCACAGCCCAATATAAAGGAAGCGATTAAGAGATTCGATTTTGTCGCCGATCATCCGCTAATGCAGGAAGTTCTTGAAAAAATTACGACCATTGCTTCTTACAACATCAGCGTCCTTATTCAGGGCGAGACAGGTACAGGCAAAGAGGTGACCGCCCGCCTGATACACCTTCTTAGTCCTCGTTCAAACAGCAATTTTGTTGCTGTTAATTGTGCTGCTATACCCAAAGAATTGATTGAAAGCACCTTGTTCGGGCATAAAAAAGGCGCTTTTACAGGCGCCGTTTCCGATTTTGACGGTAAGTTTGTCCAGGCCGATAACGGCACCCTGTTTCTCGACGAGCTCGGTGAGCTTCCGTCCGAAGCTCAAAAGAAACTGCTCCGCGTTTTGCAATCGGGTGAGGTTGAACCTATAGGAAGTTCGCACTCCGTCCAGGTTAATGTAAGAGTGATTGCTGCGACTAATGCCGATATCGCCAAAATGATCGCAGATAATACCTTCAGGGAAGATCTCTATCACCGGATTGCCAAAACAGTCATTGACCTTCCACCGTTAAGGGAAAGAATAACCGACATACCAAAAATCGCTGTACGGATTCTTGACAGAATCAATCTGCAGTTACTTCAGACTAAAAAATTCGACCCTAAAGCCCTGTTGAAATTACAAGCACATCCATGGACCGGCAATATCCGCGAACTTGAAAATACAGTGGAGAACGCTGTCATTTTTACAAAAGGCTATAAAATAACGGAAAAAGATATCCAGCTACCGAAACCTATCCATAAAGAAAAAATATATAATATTCCTGTACCATATTATGGATTTTCACTGCCGGATTATATTGCAGATACCAGGAAAAAGCTCATTCACCAAGCGCTTTCACTTGCAAATGGAAACAAAAGCGAAGCTGCCAGGCTTCTCGGGATTACTCCACAGGCCGTTGATAAATTCCTGAAAGAAAAATAAACAGTTTTTGTAATTATTTAGGTATAAACGTTATTATTCCACCGAAGTACGAAAAAAAAATACGAATTTACGAATTACGAAAGGGTTCGCAGTTGGCAAATTCGTAATTCGTAAGTTCGTAATAAATTCGTACTTCGTTGGGATAATATACGTATGAAATAACATTGACCTAAATAGTTACCAATTTTTCCTGTTCCGGATTCAAATCAATATTCCAACCCTGGTTTAAATCATTCCAACCTCAGTTTATATGTTTCTCATATATTCTATATTTTGTTTGTCTTATATAATTAATATTCAGTTGTTTATAATTTTTGGCACGATTTTGTATTTATATTCTGTAAATTAATTATAAAAACAAAAAGAAATGCAACTGAAAAACAAAAATACGGTACAAATAAAAGAAACCTCCGTGAGAGAAAAAGCGCCCGGCAATACGCACGAATGTTCAATACAAAATAATATAAAAAAGGAAAGTACTATGAAACACACAATTGAAGAGGCGGTAGAGTCCCTTCTGAGAAAGGGATGCCGCATAACCGAAGATGAGCCAAAATACGTAGACGTATCCCGCGCGGTTGAAATCGGGAACGGTTCGTGGGGAAGGATAGAGTATCTCGTCAGATATTGCGGGTACATACTCAGCGGTTTTGTCCTTGTTAAATTATAATTAGTGTCTGAACGAAAACTCACTTTTTTATAAAAAACCGCAGTAAAAATTTTTTTTGATGTTGCGATGAACCTCTAAATTTTGATTTTTTAAACTCCACGAATAAAATTTTAAGCTTTTTCAAATCCAAAAACTCAATTT
>JACQWN010000706.1 GCA_016209245.1 Bacteroidia bacterium | reverse complement strand
AACAATATCAAACGCTATCGCGAACAGCTTATTAAGCTCGGATTATCGTATGATTGGGACAGAGAAATTAAAACATGCTCCCCCGATTATTACCATTGGACACAATGGGCTTTTTTGCAAATGTTTAAACATTGGTTTAATATAAAAACACAAAAAGCTGAACCTATTACCGGGCTGATAGATGAATTTAACAGAAGCGGTAATATTAATATTGAGGCGGCATGCAACAATTTTAAATTATTTACAGCCCAAGAATGGAAAAATATGACAGAAAAGGAGCGGCAACTAACTTTATTGAATTATCGTATCGCTTACCTTGCTGATACTATGGTTAACTGGTGTCCTGTTTTAGGTACTGTCCTTGCCAATGATGAGGTTAAAGATGGCTCTTCAGTCAGGGGCGGACACTCTGTTGAACAGAAAATTATGAAACAATGGTGTCTGCGTGTCACAGCTTATGCTGAACGGCTGCTTACAGGGCTTGAAAAAGTTGCATGGTCCGATTCCCTGAAAGAAATGCAGCGGAATTGGATTGGCAAATCAGATGGGGCCGATATATGGTTCAAAATCAAAGACAACGACCGGAAAATGCTAATTTTTACAACAAGACCCGATACAATCTTTGGAGCTACTTTCATGGTGCTTGCACCTGAAAGCGAATTAGTTTCAGTTACATTAAAACCTGAATTCAGGGATGAAGTCTTAAAATATCTTGAAGAAACAAAAAAACGTACTGAAAGGGAACGGCTTTCCGATATACACAGGATTACAGGAGTATTTACCGGTTCATACACAATTAATCCATTCAATGGAAAGGAGATGCCGGTATGGATAAGCGATTATGTACTGGCAGGTTACGGAACAGGCGCTATTATGGCAGTACCTGCCCACGACAGCCGTGATTTTGCATTTGCAAAACATTTTGGATTATCTGTTATACCTGTCATCAAACCATATAATGGAGAAATACCCGAAAATCAGTCGCATGACACTAAAGAAGGTATTATGATTAATTCCGGCTTTATAAATGGAATGAATGTACCTGATGCAATTCAAAAAGTTATTGAGGAAGTGAAAAAACAAGGTATTGGCCAGCGAAAAGTTAATTATAGGTTACGTGACGCAATATTCAGCCGACAGAGATATTGGGGTGAGCCATTTCCTATATATTTTATTGAAGGGATACCTTACCCGCTCAATGAAAATGAATTACCTCTGACACTTCCCGTAATTGATAAATTTCAGCCGGCAAGCGACGGAAATCCTCCTCTTAAGCAAGCAAAAAACTGGAAAACTAAACAAGGGCATCCACTCGAATGCTCTACTATGCCAGGATTTGCCGGCTCATCGGCTTATTATCTCAGGTTCATGGACCCGCACAACAATAAAGAACTTGTATCAAAAGATTCAAATAACTACTGGCGCAATGTTGACCTTTATATCGGTGGAACTGAACATGCCACAGGACATCTTATATATTCACGCTTCTGGAATAAATTCTTGTTTGATTTAGGATATATCTGTGAAGATGAGCCTTTTATGAAGCTGGTCAACCAGGGAATGATTCTGGGGCGTTCTAATTTCGTTTACAGGATAAAAAATACCAATACATTTGTTTCTTATGAGCTTACAGACAAATATGATGTAACACCTATCAATGTTGATGTAAATATTGTAGATAACGACTTCCTGGATGTTGAAGCATTTGGGAGCTGGAATCCTGATTACAAAGATTCCGAATTTATTTTCAACAAGGATGGTAAATATGTTTGTGGCTCGGCCATTGAGAAAATGTCGAAATCGTTGCATAATATAGTAAACCCTGATGATATTATTGAAAAATATGGTACCGATACATTACGGATGTATGAAATGTTTCTCGGCCCGCTGGAAATGTCAAAACCTTGGGATACAAATGGAATAGATGGAGTTCATAAATTTCTTCGAAAATATTGGCGGCTATTCCATGTTCAGGAAAATATTTTTTCTGTTTCCGACGAAACACCCACAGGAGAAGAATTAAAGGCACTTCATAAAACTATAAAAAAAGTGCAAAGCGATATTGAAAATTTTTCATTTAATACATCAGTGAGCGCTTTGATGATATGTGTAAACGAGCTTACAGATTTAAAATGTAATAAACGGCATATTCTCGAAAAGCTTAATATTATACTATCGCCTTTTGCACCACATATTTGCGAAGAATTATGGGAAAAGCTTGGATATTCCGTAAGCATTACCAAAAGCTCATTTCCCGGTTATAATGAAGAATATCTCGTTGTGGAAACATTCGAATATCCTGTGTCGTTCAATGGAAAGCTGCGATTCAAAAAAGAGCTGAAATTGAATTTATCATCACAGGATGTTGAAAAAGCAATATTACAAGATGAAAGGACATTAAAATGGCTTGACGCCAAGACCCCCAAAAAAATTATTTTTGTTCCGGGTAAAATAATAAATATTGTGGTTTAACTAGGTATTAACGAGATTTCCGTACCCCGTAGGGGTTACACAATTGATATTCAATATAATACGCCCATTGTTCATCCCCTACTGGGAATATTGTGACGGGTCATTCTATTTTTTTCTACATGACCGTAACCGCTACGCGGTATTATTCACCTCGCCACCACCAGCCTCTCCGACCCCAAAAACCGCCTATCTATCACCAGATTGCACAAGTATGTCCCCGCCTGCCAGCCCGTTACGGGAACAATTATTCTGTTGCTGCCGCCGGTTAAACTATACCGTGCTTTCTCGCACCCCTGCAAACCAATTACAGAAACATACCCGACATTTTTCTCCAGCAATGTGGCTTCAATGATAAATTCCGTCCCCGCCGGATTAGGATAAATCTTAAAACTCTGCTTTACGGATTCGTATTCGCTTATTGTAGTACCGTTCAAAACAGTAATTGTCCTGCACGTATCTTTCACGCAACCCTCGTAGGTCACGGTTACACATACATTATAAGTGCCCGTATCCGTATAAATATGTTCCGGGTTTTGCACACTTGCTGTTCCGCCATCCCCAAAATCCCAAACCCAGCTTTCGCTATAGGCGTTATTGTTATAGAACTGCACTAAAGCCAGCCCTTCCCAAAGATATACCGTATCTTCGCTGCACATTATGCGGGGCTGCAGCATGTTGCAGTTGTAGCCGGGGGGCATGTACCAGCGGGCAAGACCGTAAGCTTTCATACCACCTGCATAATGTATTCCGCCTCCAACATATAATTCATCATTATAAACTTCTAAAGCTTCTACTGTTCCATAAATACCGCATGTCAGAGTATCCCATTTTAAACCATCCCAACGGGAAATATAATTTACTTGTAAATTACCCGTGCTATCAAAGCAGCCACCTGCATATAATTCACCTCTGTACATCTCCAAAGCCAATACATCACACCAGAAACCTTCGCCTAATGCATACCAGCGTTCACCATCCCACATTGCAATATCATTAGCCGGAATGGTATCATCTATTCCATGCAGACTACTACCTCCAATATAAAGAAAATTATTGACAGTATCTACGATTAATGATGTAACATAACCGGATACACCATTATTTAACGAATGCCATTGTGCCCCGTCCCACCGGGCTATAAAGTACACCAATTGACCACCGGCATAATAAAAAGTGCCGCCGACAACTAATTCATTATTATATATAGCTAAAGCCCGTGGAGTAGCAATACCACCCTGTAAGCCTGCTCCAAGTTGATGCCAATTAGCGCCATCCCATCTTGCAATTCTTTGATACAATTCTGATCCTATTAAAGCAAATATTCCAGCAACGAACAAATCATCATTATGTCTCTTCATACATCTAATATCATAACTTATTTCTTCATTTCCTACACTATACCAGTTCATTCCATCCCATCTTGCTAAATATTTCGTATTTGGTACGCTATCTACTTCCCAAAAACCACCACCAAGATAAATTTCGTTATTATAATCTTCTATAGCATTGCTAGAAATATATGTTGTAATTCCATCCTGTAAATTATTCCAATTACTTCCATCCCAAAAGCAAATACCATTTATTCTTATATTTCCGGCAAATTCAACGTTAGCTGCAATATATAAATTATTATTAAATGCATGTAAATCTTTAATAATAGGCCAACCACCGCTTTCATTATATAAACTATCCCCAAAATCAGTATTCCATGTTTGGCAGAACAATAATGAGTGCATTAGGGTTGTAAATAATAATGATAATTGCTTTTTAGATAAGATATAATTCATAATACAAACCGTTACTTTATAATAATCATTTTCCTGTGTTGAACTATTGCACCGTCTGTTTTAAGACTATAAAAATAAACGCCTGCAGATAACTCCTTTACATTTATATCTAAGGTATGAAAACCAGTCATTGCATCAAATTCTGCAATAATTTTACCATTTATATCCATAATGATAATTTTTACGCCTTCCGTTTCGTCAGGTAAATAATATGGAATATTTGTAAAATCGCTGCAGGGATTAGGATTATTAATTCCAAGATATGGAGTATCATAATCAAAATCATTATCAGAATTTTCTATATTTTCAAATAAATTAGCTGATAATTTCTTTAATGAATAGCTTGATTCATCGCAAAATGGAAATTCTTCGCCATATAGGAAATTCAGGATACTTTGAGCATTGGCAGTTGCAAGTCCGCCCGGACATTTTTCTGCAATAAAGCGAATCATTTGCAATTCGTTTGTATCAAGTTCATAATATGTTTTACCATCAGAAATGAGTTCGAGCAATAAATTATTAAATTCAATCCAATCGCTTGTTTCTTCATCGTCGGGTTGTATTTGTGAAAGTAATAATGATGCATCTGTAATATTACCGTCGGATAAAAAAGTTGCGACAAGAACTTGTTTTGCAACAATGCTTTGTTCAGCCAAAAGAACATCAACTGCTTCATCTATAAAACTTGAATCAACCTGATTTTTTATTAATTTATTCAAGACCTGCTGCCGGAGATTTTCATTATAATCAATCGTTCGTTGAATTGAAGTCAGAGTGATGTATGATGGATTATACGCCTGCATATTAACAAGCTGATTAGCTATTCCTGGCGGCAAAGATACAAGTTTTTGCTTGAAATAAGGGTAAACATTATCCGAAACCGGGAGGTTCGGAGTCATTATTTCTTTATATATACCGGGAGGTACAGGTTTATTGCTATTTGTTAAAGAAAAAATAACCGTATCGGATAAAGGCGAATTACCAATAAGCAGATTTTTCAACTTGCCTGATGAGATATTACTTTGAACAGCATTGAGCAATAATGTTGTATTTCCTTTATCCAACCCATTTTCAATTATTATATAGTTTTGATGTAATGCCGTTAACACACCGCTCAGACATCGAGCTTTGATTTTAGAACAGGAATTTGTAAATCAATAAAATAAGGAAGACAAGAATTCACCGATTATTTCCTGCCGGTGTACGGTCGCTGAAAGGACCTGTTGAAACATAACCCTGATTAGCAAGTTTACCATTATTATAAAAATTTACATTGTATGATGCATATAAAGGATCATTAATACAATCATTACATTTTAACTGCAGAAGTTTATTATTACTTAATGTCTCTATACTTCTGTAACAATAATTAAATGTGTTTTTCTGTCCTGAAATATCAGGACCGATAGAACCACCGTATTTGCCTGAATTTTTTACTGATATACCGGTTATTATATAGTTAAATTGATTGTATGATATATTAAAAAGAGGTATTATCCAGCCAAATTCCTTTACTATTAACTGATTGGGTTGAAACAAGATTTCCAAACCTGTTTTGAATAATATTATCATATCTGCCGCCACGGATAAAAATACATGCAGAATAATCAGACTGAGGGGAATATGTGGCATGAATATTTGCGAATAAGTTACCGAAAATAGTATGTGAAAAATTTATGCTTGAAAAAGAATTGTCTATAAAAATACCATACCGGCAATTGGTAAAATGGTTATTATTTATTACATCATATTTTGCATTCAACGACCTTATTCCGATTTCGATATTATTAAATGCATTACCCTCAATTTGGATATCGCTAACGCCATATAACTCAATACCTGTGGCTGACCTGCAATCATAATTCGCGTACCCGTAATAAGGATTATTTTCATTAGGATATGAATAATTGGAAAACACTATGTAATTACCATCTAACAGTAATCCACCAATAAATTGACAATTATAAATTATATTATAGCTTGATTCGACATTTTCTTTATTGATAAATCTAATACTTGTGCCATTGTTCCTGAATATTGCTTGCTGGGCGTCAATAATACCTCCGCTATATGCGCTGGTATAAGGAACATTTTTACAGATTCCGATTTTGCAAATATAACATTCATTTTTTCTGCCGAGGAGTACGCCTATATGTGCATTTTCAATGACAGCTCCCTGGTTCATAATAAATTTTCCGTGTAAAGGCGAAGAAGATTCTAAATTACCATAACCCCATACTTCAACGCCTTCCCACATATAATTGCATGGATCGCCAAGAGAAGTCAGAGTTGCTCGTTTTTTTAACTCTAATATACCATTACGTTCGACAACAATCCGTCCTTGAGGTCTGAAACGGATAATTACGTCCATTTCAATTGTTAATTTACGATTAGATGGAATTATTACATCGCCTGCAATAATATGTTCAGAAGTCCATATTTCATTGATGCCAACTTCATAACCATCAGGAATATCGCCAGTTTGGGGACAAGCACATTGTTCCGGGTAAATGTAAATCTGTTCAGTATAAGAATCTGAACCACACTGATTTGTAGCAATAAGTGAAACACAGAAATTACCATAATTTATATAAGTATGTGATGGATTTGTATTTCCTGACCAACCATAGTCGCCAAAATCCCAAAATGACTGAATTCCGGTTAAAGGTTGTGAAGTATTTACAAAATTAACCGGAGCACTCATTGATATACAAGTTGAACTTATATTAAAATCGGCAGTTGGTACAGGTATTACTGTAATAGTAATATTCTGTGTTACCAAATCACACGAATTTTCCATTGTTAACGTATAAGTAGTTGTAACAGTAGGCTGGATTGTAATTTGCAAATTATTTATTTGATCTCCGATGGATGGATCAGGCGGATTTGAAGTCCATGTTAATATTGCTGATGGATCATTAACAACGGCAGAAATAGTAGTAGATGTGCCGGGACATATATTATTGTTATTCCAAGTCAATGAATTTATCACCGGATAAGGTTGAATAAAAAAAGTAGCGGAAGTAATAGGTTGACAAAATTCAGGTATTTGGGGATTTTCACATAAATAATAACTTGTATTATCGTAGTTGCACCATGGTTCATAAATATTTAATGTATATTGCCCTGGAGTTACAGAATATTCAT
>JACQWN010000705.1 GCA_016209245.1 Bacteroidia bacterium | reverse complement strand
ATACACTCGAAATTCATGTTACCGACTCTGTAAACACCGGCATTGGATATTACCAGATTATTGTTCTTAATGAGAACGATAATTATCCTGTTGTATCTTCTGCTATGGTTTCTGTTCCTGAAGATGCTGTCGTTACTTCATACGTACACCAATTAGAACCTGCCGATGCCGATGGCGTTACATCTTTCAATTATACCATTTCGAACGGTAACATCGGAAATGCTTTTGAAATTGACCCTGCGTCGGGAATTATACGGTTGGCCGACACCCTCGATTTTGAAACGCATAATGAATATCTGCTCGAAATAAATGTTTCCGACGGGATTAACAGTGTTCTCGTTACCGTAACGGTGAATATTATTGACCTTAATGATGAAATTCCGGTTTTTGTCACCGCCGACCAATCTGTTGATGTGGAGGAAACAACTCTTGTGGCTACCGATTTGTTTACTTTCCTGGCAACTGATGCCGATGCAAACACGGTTCTTGTATATGAAATAGTCTCCGGAAATAATGATGGTTATTTTACCATCAATCAGGAAGCAGGTATTTTGTCACTGACCGAAGCTCTCGATTACGAAACAATTACTACTTACGACTTAGTTATTTCTGTTAATGATTCTTTACATACGGTCTACACGAATTTTACCATGAATGTAATTGATATTAACGACGAATTTCCGGTAACCGGTGATACAGTATTGAGCATCTCGGAATTTACACTTGCCGGAACAGAATTATATACCATCCAGGCTACCGATGCAGATGAACGAACCGTATTTATTTATTCCATCATGAGCGGAAACGACCAGAATGTTTTTGGACTCAATACACAAACGGGCATCATAAGTCTTCTGTCGGAGGCAGACTACGAAATGGATACTCTTTATTCATTAGTGATTCGTGTTTCCGACAGTATAAATTATGATGATTGCTCTATTGTTTTCAATATCGTGGATGAAAATGAAAAACCAACTTTGCTCGCTTCAACTTTTCATATAGCTGAAAACAGCGCTGCCGGCGCTTTTGTCGGACAATTATTGTTTACAGACGTTGACAGCGGCGGAGTTCAGTCATATAACCTGATTAATGGCAATTTAAACAATGCTTTCACGCTTGATACAACTACGGGTATTATTACCATCAATGATGACGAACAGTTCAATTATGAAGTAATATCCTCTTACCTCTTGACCCTGACAATTAATGACGATTATCTTGGCGTTTTATTGTACGATACGGCTGCAATCACTATATTAATTGATAATGTTAATGAATATCCCATTATATCGGATACTCTCTTTTCTGTTAATGAAAGAGCAGCAAAAGAAACCCTGGTTGGTGTTGTTTCAGCAAGTGATGTAGATGTTGAACAGACATTATCTTTCTCTATTGCTTCCGGCGACGATGAATCTACATTTGAAATAAGCAGCCAGACAGGTGCAATTTCAGTAAATAATTCAGGTACTTTACTCTTCCATAATATACCTGTATATTATCTCACGATAGTGATAAGCGATAACGGTATCCCGGATTATACCGATACTGCCGTGGTAACTATCAATGTTATTGATGTTATCGAAAAGGATATTATTACCGCTACCAACTATATTTCTCCAAACGATGATGGAAAAAATGACTACTGTATTGTTGAAAGTCGGGAATTATACTCCAACTGTAATTTTATGATATTTGATGTTTTGGGCAATGAGGTGCTGAATCAAACAGGGTATAACAACGACTGGAATGCAAAATTCGAGGATAGAAAACTGCCCGAAGGTACATATTTTTATATCATTAGTTGTCCGGATGACAATTATCAGTATAAAGGCACTATCACTGTTTTACGTTAATTATTAAATAAATATTAATCAAAAAAATAATAAAAATGAAAAAAATATTATTATTATCAGTGGGAAGTATTATGGTCGTGTACCTCAATGCACAATCATTTGTTCGCGATAACCTATACTCGTACAATCCCTTTATGTTTAACCCTGCTTATACGGGTTCAACCGAAAACTTGTCATCATTTCTGGATGTCCGCAGCCAATGGTTTGGTTATGAAGGGGCTCCAAAAGCTTATACTTTTGGAAGCCACGCTCCCATATCCAATAAGATGGGATTAGGCGGAATTATTTCCACTTTTAAATCGGGGCTTTTCGAGAACTACTCTGCAAATATTCACTATAGCTACTTTGCAAAGATAGACGATAACCAGTCCATGCGGATGGGTCTTTCAGCCGGCTTTTCTAATTTTCGGCTGAATAACAGTAAGCTTTATGTGCTTACTCCTGACGACCCGACATTGGTTCCCGACTACTATAATAAAAATGTCTTTATTGGCGGGGCAGGGGTACAGTATAAATTTAAAACTGTTCAGGTGGATATTGGATTACCTCAATTGTTCGATGCCGAAATGAGATTTATTGCGGCTCCTTTTACCATGGCATCTTATACTCACTATTTTCATAATAACGACTTAGCTGTTTCTCCGGTCGTATTATACAATTACACAGCCAATGAATTCCATCAGGCAGATTTTAATGTCAAGGTTGATTGGAAAAAGATGGCATGGATACAACTTGGCTACCGGACAAATAAAAGCGCATTGTGGTCAATTGGTGTGAATTTTAGAGATGTCGGCATTGCCTACGCATTTGAAATTCCAAACTCAAAGTTTTCTGTTGCAACTTCCGGTTCTCATCAGATATGCTTGTTTTATCATTTCAGATTGAAAGAATCCGATGCATCCAAAAGTGATACGGTAAAAGAAATGAAATAGTATCAATCTAAGTGCTTGTTGAGAAATAAATCTATCGGAATAAAAAACCCATCAGAAAAGAGGGGTTTTTTATTTAACAGTGATTTTCACGGCTATAAAAATACTCTCCTGAGTTTGACACCTAAACGGGGTGTACCCCTCTGAAACCCGCGTCAGACGCGAGGTGATTTTCAAAAATCGCAAAAGTGTAGTGCGAAAAATTATTTGGTTCTTATTTTTTAATTGCTCATATTTGCAGAGTTTATACATATTTTTCCGCACAAAGAAAGTGCGAATATTTTTGTATCTAATTCAAAATCAGCAATATGGCATTTATCAAACTTGACAAGAAAAAATCAGGGAACTACCTGCGGATAATGAAAAGCTACCGAGGCGATGATGGAAAAAGTAAGCATGAAACATTATACAACCTAGGTAAAGCAGAAGATTATAGCTTGGAGTCATTAAAAAACATTGGACAAAAGCTATATGAACTTGGCGGCGGTACGATCGAAGAACTTAAGAAAAAAATGAATTTTTAAAAGTGGGTCATGCATTGCACAAAACAGGAAGTAGGAAGCAATCTCATTATTGATTATCAGCAGATAGCTTCGTCGTACCTTCTCGCAATGACGTTTTGTATAAACTTTATGGACAGGCGCTATTTATAGTCTTTATAAATCGAGTTTATCTGATATTCGTTATAAAACTGTATTTCT
>JACQWN010000711.1 GCA_016209245.1 Bacteroidia bacterium | reverse complement strand
GCAGACTGTCGAATATTTCTAATGCTTCCCCTGTTTTGTCCGATTGGGTGCTCATAAATCCCATAATAAAACCCTGCTCGCCATTTCTAAACGGGACTTTAAAATTAGCATAAGCAGAATAAGCAAGTGAACGGAATTCTCTTATTTCCTGAAAAACAATCGAATGCATCTCATTCCCGAAATACTCATTGAAAGCTTCTGCATTAACTCTATCCTCTTCAGAAATTTTTTCTCCTTCAATTGTTAAATATATTTGACTCTGTATCATCCTTTTATCATTTAGAAGAAATAAATTATCCTCCTTGTACTGTTCTCTTGGCTTAGTAACCGGGCTTTCTGATTTAATTGGAACTTCGGGAAAAAATGTTAATTTTTCTTTAATGTTCGATTTTACTTTATCGTATTCCAATGTTCCTGAATAGTGAATTTCCGTTTCATATTTCAAAGCTTCACGTATAGCAGTAATCAATGTATCAGGAAATAATTTTTTTATTTGACTGATGGATAAACGATTAATGAACCGCGACTTGTCTTTATATAAAGCATAAAAAAATAATGCCTCTCCTATTGTCCAAGGTTCTTTTCTTTCGAATTTAAAACCTGCTTTTGTCTCACGGATTAGTTTTTTTAATTGTTTTTTATCCGGTTTTATTTTAGTTAATAATTCATTTAACAATAATAGTGTTTCATCGAATTTTTCATCTAATCCTTCAATATTGAAAAATAAATAATCGTCGTTAGAATAGGCGTAAAAATCCGAACCGATTTTCTGAAAAGTTTTTTTCAATTCGTCGAACGATTTATTTTCAGTGCCTAAAAGGCTGATAAACTGGGAAGCATGACTCAGTATAGGGTATTTGTATTCGCCGACACCGGCCTTGATAGTGATTGTAAATATGTTATTAACCGGGTTCGGTGTATAATAAAAATGTACATTTTCCTGCAGGTCGCTGAAAAGAACATCTTTATTGAATTCAATAAAACGCGGAACCATTGGAGTTTCTTCCATGTTTTCAATATGTAAAGCGAATTCCGATTTTTTATCAATATTTTTTGGTATTAACGGTTTATATTCGGGCTTTTTGAGTTTTTCCTTTTTAGGGAAACCGGTTTTTGAATAAAATGCCAGGTAATTATCTCCAAAATACTGATTTGCAATCCGAACAACATCTTCCTTCGTGATTTTGTCAATTTCTTCAGGCTCTTTCAGCATATCTTCCCAGGTTTTTCCTGTTACAAATGCACCAACTATTGAATAACCCCGCCAGTACATGCTTTCGAGATCGCGAAAATGGTCTTTTTTGAGATTTAATTTGATTGCCTCAAGCATTTCACTGTCAATCTCTCCGCGTTTAATTTTTTCAACCTCGTCGAGTATCATTTTTTCAACGCTTTTAAGCGACTGCCCTATGAGTTTCGGCACACAAAAGAATATAGTGCTGCCATAATCAATATTATTATTTGGTATTACACCGGCATACAAATATTTATTATCCATATATAGTTTGTCCAATAGCCCTGTTGTAGCTTCATTCGAAAGCAGATTATGAATAATTTCCAATGTCGGTTCATCTTTATGTCCTGAGGGAACGGCCCTGAAGCCCAACATGCCTATCTTAATAGGCGTCAAGCGTTTCGATACGAATTCCCTGCCATTAAAAGGTTGCTCATTATATTCAGGCATTGGAGGAATCTCACCGGAGCGCCAGATACCGAATTTTTCTTCTATCAGAGGTTTAATTTTTTCTGTATCAAAGTCGCCGCAAAGAATTAATGCCATGTTGTTAGCGACATAATATGTATTGAAATATTCCATCATTTTTGTTAATGAAGGATTTTTAAGATGCTCTATCGAACCAAGCACGGTATGCTGTCCGTAAGGATGTTTTTTATAAAAATTTTTGAGATAAGTTTCGAACATTACTCCTTGAATATTATCCATTGACATATTTTTTTCTTCATAGACTGTTTCAAGCTCCGACTGAAATAACCGGAAAACAGGATTAATAAAACGGTGGCTATATATTTCAAGCCATTTTTCGATTTGATTTCCGGGGAAAAGGTTATAGTAAACAATCATATCTTCCGAGGTTCCTGCATTCAGATTTGTTCCGCCGCTCCCGGCGATTATCTTATCCAGCTCATTCGGAATAGCATATTCCATTGCCTTTAATGATAAAGAATTAATTTTCTGCTGAATTTTCTCCCGCTCCTCTTTATCGGCAATTGCCCCCAATTCATCATATTTTTGTCTGATGCTGTCGAGGTAAATCTTTTCCGACTCATAATCAACCGTCCCCATTTTATCGGTACCTTTAAACATTATATGTTCAAAATAATGCGCTATTCCGGTTGCATCCTCAGGGTCGCGTTTAGCACCACCCTTTACCACAACTCCTCCAAAAACAGTTGGCTGGTTATGGTCTTCATTTAAAAAAACCGTAAGCCCGTTTTTTAATTTATATTCCTGGACATACAAACAACCTCCCGGTTCAGTTTGGGATTGTTGTCCGAAGCTAATACCACGTATTAGAATGTAAATTAAACCTATTAATAATGTTCTCATATTACAGTCTTCTTAAATTGTAAATTCCCAACGTGGACAAGCCACAACCAAACAAGTTTCACGCAGAGACGCAAAGTTCGCAGAGCATTTAAAATGTATTCTCTGCGTTCTCTGCGCCTCTGCGTGAAAAAATATTTTGCCAAAATTGGTTGAAATATTGTTGATAAGGTACTAAATCCCAAATCCCAAATGCCGAATGCCGAATACTGAATTCTGAAAGTTCCATTATCCAATATGTAAAAGATGTCTTTCAAACTCTGTATTTAGAATTTCACTATGTAAATTTCCAAATTTCTTTGTACACCATTTTTTAAAATCTTCTAATTCATCCCTATCTTTAATACAAACCAGATAGTTTTTTAACTCTTGGGTAAATTCTTCTTTATTGGTTTTAGCTTTTTCTAAAGCCTCTTTACCAAGTTCTTCTAAAATCATAATTTAAAGTGTTAATAGTTAATAATTTAAAGTGTTAATGTGTTAATGTGTTAATGTGTTAATGTGTTAATGTGTTAATGTATTGACGTGAACACACAAACACACAAATAATATTTTGTACAAATATAGCTATTTATCAAAAATCAAAATGAATTTTTATCATTAAATTTGTTTAACCGAAAAGTTGTGGCGCCTTAGGCGCCATGACTTGAATTCAGCTTAAATAAATAATTCATTCGGTTTTATAAGCAGGAATTCTTCCCATGGGATTCCACCACTACCGACAATAAATGTTTTAGCATTTTTAAATATTTCCTGAAACGACGAAATGCCTGAATATTTTCTTATAGCTCCTGTTTTGACTTCCAGCCCGATTACTTTTTCCTGTTTTTCAAGTACAAAGTCAATTTCATCGTTTCGTTCGCGCCAATAGTAAACATCATAATTCCCTGCTTTGGAATGATTTAACAGATGAGCACCGACTGCCGACTCAACATGTCTGCCCCAGACTTCCGGCTTCTCTATTATAGTTTTAAATAATTCATGTTTTATTCCAGACATCAGAGCTGTATTCTGGACCATTAGCTTAGGAGATGATTTCTTTTCACTGACTTTTTCACGAGAATATTTTTGAATACCCGTAACTAACCCGGCTTCGTTAAGTAAATCTAGGTAGTGCGACAATGTAGTTGTATTCCCTGCATCGAGCAATTGTCCAAGCATTTTGTTAAAAGCGAGTATCTGACCGGAATAGTAGCAACTCAGTTCCATTACTCTCTTTAACAGTGCAGGTTTATCAATCCTTGTAAGCATTAACACATCTTTATGGATTGTTGTATCAATTAATGAGCTTTTTATATAGTCCTTCCATCTGATCTCATCATGAATTAATGACATTGCGCCCGGATAGCCCCCAAACCAGACATATTGATCCCCTGTCAGACCAAATGCTTCTTTTATCTCTTTATACGTCCAATGCTGCATATTAATCGTTTCAAACCGCCCGGCCATCGAGTCTCCAAGCCCAATTTGTAATAAAAGTTTTGATGAGCCCGATATTATCAGTTTTATCGAATTGCCCTGAATTGTATCTTTATCCCATTGGCATTTCACCATTTCGCTCCATTCCCTGATTTTTTGCACTTCATCAAAAATCAGTAAAAAGTCGCCGGCATTTATGCTCTTTTTCCGCATCCTTGCCACATTCCACTGCTGCTCAATCCAGCCAATATTGCTCTCACCAGCCGTATCTGCCGATATATAATGATATGGAATTTCAATATCATGAATTATTTGTTGAATTAATGTCGTCTTTCCAACCTGGCGAGGTCCGTATACAACCTGTATAAACTTCCTCGGTTCTTTTAGACGCTCAATAAGTGCTTGATAATAAATTCTTTTGTACATAATTTTAATAATTCAAAGTTTTATAAATCAATTTATCTATAGTTATGAGTAAATATACTCAATATTTTGTGCAAATATAAATAATATATTGAGTATTTTTACTCAATATATTGAGTAAATTTTCATGTCTTATTTTAATAAATTGATTTCGAGGGCATTATAGGTATATAAAACGATTTACTCAATATACTGAGTAAATTTGCTCAAGGCCTTGAGTAGAATATCTGCCTTGCTGTATTACATTATTTTATAAATTAAATTTTTATGTACTTTTACAACCGTAAAAAAACTATAACAATGTCTGATGAAGCTTAGCATAATAATTGTCAACTATAACGTAAAATTTTTTTTAGAGCAATGCCTGTATTCTGTTCAGAAGGCATCGGCGAATATCGAGTGTGAAATATTTGTAGTTGATAATAATTCCGTTGACGGGTCGCGTTTCATGATCAGGTCGAAATTTCCTGATATAATCCTGATTGAAAACAAGAGCAATCTTGGTTTTTCAAAGGCAAACAATCAGGCAATCCGGCTATCGAAAGGCGATTATATTCTTTTGTTAAATCCCGATACAATTGTTGAAGAGGATACTTTTCATAAAATTATCGGTTTTATGGAAGCGCATCCTGAAGCCGGCGGGTTAGGCGTGAAGATGATTGACGGAAAAGGAAGATTTTTACCCGAATCTAAGCGGTCTTTACCTATGCCGGTAGTCGCCTTTTATAAAATTTTCGGGCTATCCGCACTATTCCCGAAATCTAAAAAATTCAATAAATATCATTTAGGTTACCTTAACCGTGATGAAGTTCATGAAATCGAAGTTCTCTCGGGTGCATGTATGTTATTACGCCGAACAGCACTGGATAAAACAGGACTTCTTGATGAAGATTTTTTTATGTATGGCGAAGATATTGATATTTCGTACCGGCTTATTCAGCATGGTTATAAAAATTATTATTTTCCTCACACCGCAATAATTCACTATAAAGGCGAAAGCACAAAAAAGAGCAGCATTAATTATGTGCTGTTCTTTTATAATGCCATGATTATCTTTGCACGTAAGCATTTCAGCCCGAAAAACGCCAGAATATTTTCCGCCTTGATTCATATAGCTGTTTATTTCAGAGCTTCCCTCGCTCTTTCAATCAGAATTATCAAAGGAATATTATTTCCCGTTATTGATGCTTTAATAATTTTTCTTGGCTATATCTTAATTAAACCCTACTGGGAACAATTCAAATTTCCTGAAGGGGGAGGCTATCCAAGGGAATTTCTTTTGTTTGTTGTTCCCGTTTACATTATTATTTGGATATTAGCCCTAATGTTTTCCGGCGCCTATCAGAAACCGGTAAAATTTCCCAGGCAATTAAAAGGTATTATTATCGGGACAATAATTATTCTTATAATTTATGCATTATTAAGCGAGGAGCTGCGTTTTTCCCGTGCTCTTATTTTACTTGGCGCTGTTTGGGCGATTGTTTCAACAATTTTTATCAGAATTCTTTTACATCTGACAAATATTAAATATTTCCGGCTTAACCTGGGAATACGTAAAAAAATTGTTATTGTAGGTTCTCATGATGAAGCCGAAAGAATACAAAATATTTTAAAAAAGAGCGAATTAAAATACGAGCTTGCAGGATTTGTAAGCTATATTCCCAATTGTGAAGCAAAAAATTCTGCTTATAGTGATGCCAATCGGATCAATTGTGATGAGCGAAGTCGAATCATAGGAAATATTGACCAACTCAGCGATATCGTTAAAATAAATAAAGTCAATGAAATAATATTTTGCGCTCAGGATATCCCTGCACAGAAAATTATTAAAAACATGCTTCTGCTTTCAGATATTGAAGTTGATTATAAAATAGCCTCCCCTGACAGTATTTCGATTATCGGCAGCAATTCAATCAACACTTCAGGCGACCTTTATATAGTTAATATTAATTCTATCGCTAAGGAAATTAATAAGCGCAATAAACGTTTGCTTGATATTATTTTAGCCGTGTTTTTTTTAGCATCGTATCCTTTCATTGTTTTTTTTATCAAATCTCCTTACGGATTTTTAAAAAATATTCTTAAAGTTTTAACCGGCTTACGTTCATGGGTGGGTTATTGTACAATTGAAGGAACATCGTTCGATAATCTTCCCGGAATTAAAACGGGGATTCTTAATCCTTTAGACCGCCCTAATAAAAAAACGGTTTCTCCTGAATTTTGCGACAGGATAAATATTTTATATGCAAAGGACTATAAGCTATTGAACGATTTGTTAATAATTTACAGGGGATTTAAAGAACTTGGACGGGAAATTGAATCCGAATGATGATGAATGTAATATGCCTTTCCAAATTTTTGCTTTTACGCTATAAGCCGAAGGTGAACAGGTAAACTGACGATTTACAGCTTCAAACGACAATTAATTCAGCACCCATCTCAGATGAGCGTTAATTAGATAATCGGTATGATCATACTACTATTGTAAAACAACCTTTTCAACAATAATTTTACTACCACATTGAAATTTATAAAAATAGATACCACTTTTTAAATCAATCAGATTTTCCCTATATCTGAATACTCCTTTAATATGGTTAGTTTCATTGATAATTTTTATAACTTCTGTTCCAAATAAATTATAAATGGATAATTTAACAGAATTTTCTTCCGGGACTAAGTATTCAAATTCAATTATATCGTCAGCAGGATTCGGAAAACAACTTATTGTCGGATTTATGGCAAGCTCTTTCTTATCAGGAATAACATTAATTGTACTTACCATTGATTTGGTATATATATTTGAGAAAAAGACAATTTCAAGCGCCTCGTTATCTAATCCATAAATACTGATCGCATCACTTTGTATTTTATCGTCAAAATTACATTCAACAGGGGCAAGATAAGCACGAAATTTACCTGCAGCATAAAATCCTTGATGCAGCACTATTATATTTTCAGCTACAAATGTAACATCTGCACCTGTTTCAATAGTATAGTTATTTGTAGTACATGGAGCGTCAATACGATTCATAGTTTCTTCAATTAGTGTAACTCCTGATCCGACAGTTCCATCGAGACAAAGATCGGGATCGCAGGTATTTAATGTAATATTATAATCCAATACTTCGGTTATACTACATGATTCCGATTTATCAATTCTGACATAATACCATCCTGCGTTAGTGATTTCATGTACGATTTCTGAATAAAGATTACCAGCGCCGTCATCATCATAAGCTAACTGAGCGCCGGCCTCTGTGAATAATGTCAGATTAGTATTCGGATTTAGATAAATACCAGGACTTGTAATAATTTGAATCATTAACGGAGTTGTTGTTATTTGAAATTTTACCCAATCAATATCATCGTTTCCCATACAACCGTGAAATGTATGATGTTGAGGCATATTAAAGAATATTTCACTTGTATTATGAATAAAACTTCCATCAACCTCTACCATTATAAAGGCTTGTATCATTTCCATACTATTATTAGGTTCGTAAGAATCAAAGAAGATAGTATTACCATAGAGATCATTAATATCACCAATTGTTAAATCCTCACAACTCATACACATAATGGATATTTGTCCTTCGGAAAAATTTCTACGACAGGTTCTGGGCCTAGTATATGACATTATATTCCTGTAATGCTCGGCAATATTAGAATAGGTATCGCCCCATACATCTGTCGGTAAAGGAGATGGGGCTATTATTACAGAGCATTCATCATTCAGAGTTGCATTGATAAAATCAGCTTCCGTATCGCAAAGTGCATCGCCGTTTTTTTCACAAATTATACCTGTTTTTGGCGGTATGCACGCTAATTGCTGCCATGTAAAATTCCTGTTCCTGTCAACTGCCTCTTGTTTGCATTTGCCTTCGACAGAATTTCGCCATGTTTCTTCTAAACCCAAAAAGTGTCCAACTTCATGAGCAAAAGTAGAACGGTTATTTATTGCTCCTGTTCTGACATAAACTACTCTAGGCGAGTAATAAGTAAAGCCATTAGTATTAGGATCAGGAAAACCATCCACAAAATGAACATTCAGTATTCCTTCCGAATGTATTGTTGCTAACCATATTGCTTCCGTATTAGTCACAACCTGGTAATTCGAATTATCAATATATCCGATATTGCAATATATAAAAAACAGGATACCTGTATTATTATTTATATGATGAGCGTTAATATGATACATAAATTGTTTGATATCCTGTTCCGTTGCGCCGCCGTTTCCATCATCATCGCGGTGCACCCATATTTTGACCGGAACCCTGATATCGGCTGGTTGTACATTCTTATTTATATTATAATTTTCATAATACCCGGTTTGTTCAAGATATTCATACAACATCTGATTATTTCCATACCACGGCAAAGCTTCCATTTCTTCGTCGGTACGTTGTTCTGTGCCACAGTCGCGAATAGTATCCTGGGCAATAAGATATTGATTTCCAATGATCAATAAAGAAAATAGTATAGTTCGTTTCATAGTTTTATACATTTAAATTCAAAATATATTGCGCTTTCGAGTAAGAGACCCGTAGAAACCTGCTTTCTAAATGAAAAGGACAGACCTTCATTGTAATAAGCATCAAAGTCATCGAATTGTTCATTGTTGCACTTTCCCACATATTTGCATTTATATTCGATCTCCAATGTATCAATATCTGTCTTTGAAAAATTTAGATAATAATATTTGGTAATCAGATTACTAAAGGCAGTTTCTTTTTCACCTGTTGAGATAATATGTATCGGACCAATAAAATAAGAATCGGATAAAGAATTTGATCTAAAAACAATATTTTGATTTTGGTCATTAAGAATAACCAAACTATCGAAATGATAATCTGGTGAAGAAAAAAAGAAGTCTTTATTTTCCGAATTTACAATTTGAAATACGAAAGTTGCTTCTGTGACAGTCGGACTTCCATCATTTTTATAAATTGTCTTACATGGATCACATGCAAATAATACTGCATGTATCAAAATGAATCCGGTTAACATACGATTAATCATAGCATTATTTATTTCAACTTATTTTGATTTCTGATTTTTTTCAAACTCCAACAATCAATAATGACAATAATAAACTTCGTTTCATTTTTTTATACAATTAAATTCAAAATAACTATCGCCCCCCAACAAATTCCCTGAAGCAACCTGTTCATCAAATGAAAATGACAGAATATCATTATAATAAACATTAAATGTTTCGAAAATTTCGCCCTTACATTTTCCATGGTAATACCATTTATACTCTATCTTCATCGTATCTGTATCCGTTTTTGATAATATCAAGTAAAAATATATGGAAAGCAAATTACCAACTTCATTTTCATTTCCATATATAAAATTATATAATACAATATAAATAGAATCTTCAATAGAATAATGACGAAAAGGTTCTGATTCGAGTTTAGTATTTAAAATTGCTAGGCTGTCAAAATGATAAACAGTATTATTAATAAAGATATTTTTGTACATTGAATCAAGAATTTGGAATTTACATTCTATATCGCTAATAGTCGTTGGCTCAACACTTCTAAATAAATTATCGCAAGGATTACAGGTTGATAAAGTAAATAAAGCGAATAAAATAATTAATATTCCAATGAAAATTCTATGGTACATAACATCAATTATTCAGTATTCAATTTTTCCAAGTTCTGATTTTTTTCAAACTCTTTTATTTTATTATTCAGCTCGATAATATACAGAGTAAGCTCCTCTATTTTCTGCATCATTTTGGTAATCATATCGCCAACTTTAAGACCTTCGCTTTCAATCTCTTTCCCGGAAGGTATTCCCACTAAATGTTTATTAATATTGATATACTGTTCTACTTCTTCTAATGAAAGTAGCTTATAATTTTTATCGAAAACAAAATCGCACCATGGTCCTGTTTCACTTATATATATTTCATTACGTGATTTTATTCTTCCATTCACAGTAAGTTTTTCCGAAGGAGCACATGTGCCAATCCCGACATACCCATCATTATAATATATATCATTAGAACCTGTTTTTGTCCACAAACTTGCACCAGTCAATGATAACCAACCCACACTAAGTCCACCATATCCCATAAAATCAGAACCGGTCCAACAAATAGTCCCTGCAGGTGGTTGTGTATTAATATTTGCCCCAACAGTTATTGCTCCACTAATCCGAAGTTTTTCATCATTGCTCGTAGGTAAAATACCAATTCCGACTTTAGCATTAAATCTAAGCAAATCGTTATCGAATTCGCCATATATTAAAGGTACAATGTTCTGACCACAAGCCTCTTCTATAATTAGTTTATGTGAACCTGTTTCCCACAGTCCTGCACATGTTCCAACAAATATATTGTGACTACCTGTTGATTCACAACCTGCACCTACACCAATAAAAGTATTACTGGTTCCATTTTTATTACTGAAACCTGCCTGACTTCCAATATAAGTATTGTTAGATGTTTGACACTTTGAACCTGCCTGAGAACCTACAAAAGTATTATCTGATCCATTACCAATTAGTTGGTATCTATTGCCAGCATCAGTACCAACACATACATTACGACTTCCATCTGTGCGATACTCACCGGCACCCTTTCCTATATAAGTATTATCATTTCCAGAAGTATTATTTTTACCTGCATCATAACCAATAAATACATTACTAGTACCACCAGTTGTACTTATTCCAACATTCTTTCCAATAAGAATATTATAATTACCATCATTAATTTTAGTAACTAAACTACCCAATACTAAATTCTCGTTTCCACTTGCTATACCAATTCCAGCATCATCAAACTTGATAGTATTATTTACATTAATTTCACCATTAACATCTAAATTTGCCGGACTTGCTGCTCCGATATAAACATCACAATCATCATCATCAACCGTTATACAATCGTTAATATCAAGCAAATTATTCAAAGACTTTTTCCCGATTATATGATCATTATCGTTAACGACCAAAAATTGTGGATTAGTAATTTCATTTAATGTACCTATTTTTACCGTGCCATTTACTTCTAAATTTGCACCAGGCGTTTCCGTCCCAATCCCTACATCACCGTTATTTTTTATAAATAACCCTTTGTTGGTTGGAAAACTTACTGAAGTGGCATCGGCTACCAATGTCCCAAATTTTATCGAACCATCAGAACGGAAAAACATCGCGGCCACACCTTCCGAGCTATATAATCTATAATAAGCGCCATCAGCATATAAATTCCTTGAAATAAAACTGCTTAAAGCATCATTATGCAATGTAAGATGACTCCCAATTTGAAGATTGTCTTTCGGATTTGATTGTCCTATTCCTATATTACAAAGTGGTGAAGTTGCAGTAATGCAATTATTTATTCTATCGAGGTTTGACAGATTTCCAGAAGGGGGCATCGCTTTGACATTACCTGCTACGTCGGCTATAAGTATTTGATTTGTACCGGTTAAATTTTGTTCAAGGTTTAGTAATTTTAACGTGCCGTTTAAAGCCATATTGTTTGTTGCAAGACTTCCTGAAGTTATAGTACCCGTCGTCCCATCTATTTTTATCTCTGTCCCCACTTTAATATCTCCCGTTGTTTCTATTTTATCGGTTTGTACTTTTGATGAATACATAGTGTCGGTTACCATCTGTGCCGCTTCGACTTTCTGGCTGGTAATACTGTCTGCGAGCAATTTCTCAAGCTCCATCTTCTGCGTCTCGATTGTATCAACAGTGATTCTCTCGGCTGCAAACTTTACCGCTGTGCCTTCGGTTATTGTTGCTTTTTGCATTTCAACTTCCAGCGATCTCAATGTGTCGGATACAATTTTTCTCGATATTGCACTTGGTATGGCTACTGTCTGCTGCGGGCTTTGCGGCGCCGGTCGCAGTGTATCAACTTCTGCCGCACTGCCCTGGAACCTCTTTCCAACTACCACACCATCCTCCACATAAAGCCAGCCGCGGATAATGGCATCGCCCTGCAGATCAAAAGGAGCCTGCGGAGAGGGTACTCCAATTGAAAGCTTGGGTGTGAAAATTGTATTTGAAAATATCGCTGTCTGGTCTT
>JACQWN010000299.1:10417-11438 GCA_016209245.1 Bacteroidia bacterium | reverse complement strand
TTGTATCGGATAGTTGAACAGAGCTGTCGGGGCATACATTTTTATCATCTCCAGGATATGCGATAAGCTGATAATTATATCCAACCGTCACGGAATCAACAGTGTTGCATGACATGGAATCGGTAACGGTTACAGTATAAACTCCAGACACAAGACTATCGAGATGCTGGGTCGTTTGAGCATTATACGACCATAAAAATGCATAAGGACTTATACCCCCTGTAACAGTTGCAGATATTTTTCCATCATGATAATTCTGGCAAGAAGCATTTGTATCAATTAAAGTAATATCGGGACTTTCAAATATTGTAATTTCCTGTGAAGCATTTGTTGTACATTGGTTTGTATCAATAAAGGAATAAGTAATGATATGAACCCCGGATCCGGAAATTTCGGGATGAAAATATCCGGCAGTATCAACTCCGGTTCCTGAATAAAAACCGCTATCGGGATGTCCGCCGGTTAAAAGAAAAGCCGGCACTGAAATACACACATCTGGTAATGTATCAAACTGAACTGCTGTTGCATTTAGAACATAAATTTGTCCGGTATCGGAAGAGGAGCAATTATCTGCATTTGTATAAGTATAAATTATAATATGTGTGCCGGTTCCTGCACTATCCGGCTGAAAATATCCGGCGGTGTCAATACTTTCGCCTGAATAAAAACCTCCGGATGGAGTACCGCCTTGGGGCTGAAAAGGAGCATCATATAAACATACTGTATCCAATCCGGCAAAAACACTATCAGGCGCCTGACTTACGATGATGAACTGCGAATCGGCATTCATACAATTGTTGGTATCGGTATAATAATATAAAATATTAAATGTACCTGTTCCTGTACTTTGAGGGTCAAAAGTTTCTATTGTATCCTGATTAAACAAATAAATTCCGCCTTCCGGTGTCCCGCCTGATAATGAAAATGCCGGTTCATTTGTACAAACGGAATCATAAGGAAACATATCAACAACTGGTAAAGGATAAGAACTTATATTAATATATGCTGTAGCAGTATCAAG
>JACQWN010000299.1:1384-10320 GCA_016209245.1 Bacteroidia bacterium | reverse complement strand
AGCGATAGTTGCAAGTGTATCATTGTTTGACCATAAAATAAGATAAGGCGGAGTGCCTCCTGTAACAGTTACAGTAGCAGAGCCATTGCAATCGCCAACACAACCTGCATTTAAGAAATCGGTGATAATTGCTGTCAGAATAAACGGATTTTCTACTTCAACCCCGATAGAAGCCGTACAACCATTATTATCTGTTGCAGTGACTTCATAAATTGCAGGGCAAAGAGCGCTTGCAGTATCATTAGTTTCGCTGTTTGACCATAGAAATGAATAAGCTCCGGTTCCTCCATAAGCTTCTATGACAATGGTTGCGTCGCAACAACCCTGACAACTGATTGGGGTTTGCGAAATAACTATTATCTGTATTGTATCTGGATTAGTAATTGTCACTGTATCGGTTGCACTATGAGAATTACTATCCGTAACAGTTACTTCATAAATGCCTGCGCATAAACCCTGAGCGATTGAATCGGTTCCTCCGTTTGACCAAAGATATGAATAAGGCGGTATTCCTCCATATATATTAACCGAAGCAGCTCCATTACAATCGCCAAAACACAGAGGTTCATTTAAAATATATGGGTATATTAAAACAGTATCAGGATTGGCAATCGTAATAATTCCTGTTGCTGTGCAAAGATTAGCATCAGTAATAGTTACAATATAATCACCACTGCATAAATTTGATAAAGTATCTTCTGTCGAGGTTGATTCCCAAAGAAAAGAGTAGGGAGGGGTTCCATTTTCAGCAGAAATTACTACCCAGCCATCGCAACACGTGTCACATGATGCAGCAATCTGATCAAGCATTATAAGCTCAATTTCAACGGGATTTATTATTGAAACTGAAGCTGAAGCAGTATCATTATCGGCATCAGTTACAGTAACTGTGTAATAACCGGCACATAGACTATCAGCAGTAGCGTTTGTATCGCCGTTTGACCATAAATATGAAAAAGGTTCATATCCGTATATAGTCATTACTGTTGAAGAGCCGTTACATTGATTATGACATGTCTGTTGTATAATGTCAAACATAGTGGCGGTAAATACAAACGGACTTGCAATAAAAACCGAATCAATAAGAGTGCAACCATTAAAATCTGTTATAGTAACATAATAAGAACCTTGGCATAAGCTATCCTGTGCCGGGCCCGTTCTGTTATTCGACCAATTGTATAAAAATCCGCCGGTACCGCCTGTAGCAATAACAATAGCGGTTCCATCGCAACATTGATAACATGTAATATCGGTCGAGGCGATTATAACAAGTGAAATTGAATCGGGTTCGCTCAGATTTATTGTATCAACCGCTGTGAGCAGATTAATATCGGTAACGGTAACATAATATTCTCCGGCACACAAAGCCACAGCTATTGAATCAGTTGAAGCATTCGACCATAAATAAATATATGGTGGAGTACCGCCCGTTGCAGTAATTACAATATAACCGTCACAACTGCCATAACAAGTTGGATTGACAGTATCACTAACAGTTATACTAATTGTATCCGGGTTGGGGTCAATCAAAGTATAGCTTTCGGTTTTTGTACAACCGTTGGCATCTGTAATTGAAACTGTATGTAATCCGGCGCATAATCCTGCCGGATTGGCGATAAGCTGTCCGTTAGACCAAAGATATGTATAATAAGGATTTCCGCCTGATACCGATATTGTGATTGAACCGTCGCATTCACCCGCTGAAGACGGATGAACCAGATTGTTAAGATTGACTACTAATTCTGCAGGTTCGGATAAAGAAACTGTATATGTTGCCGTTTGTAGCGATGCATCGGTTACAGTTACAATATATTCACCGGCGCAAAGATTAAATATACTATCTGTGGTTGCAGAGTTATTCCATATATATATATAAGGTATGCTTCCTCCGGTAACTTCGAGCTGAATAAATCCGTCGCAACTGTCATAGCATAAAGGTGCAAGGGAATCAATTACAGAAATTATTAAAGGAGTGCTGACATCATATAAATCGGATTCCCATAGACCGCGTCCATATGTTGCCGCACGTATTTTATTTGCAGAATAATATATCTCAAGTTCATTTACAATCACATTTGGCAATCCATTGTCAAAAGCTACCCATGAGTTCATATCATCATTTATATAATAAACTCCAAGGTCGGTGCCAATATAAAGAGCATTTTCCGAGCCATTTTCATAAGTGATGCAATTTACAGGAAGATTTGGTAAATTGTTTGTAATGTTTGTCCATGTTGCACCACCATTGGATGATTCATAAACTTTTTGTCGATGTTATATCATTACATGAGCTTCCGCCATTAGTAGTTCTCCAGATATAATCATAAGTCGCGGCATAAATATAATTTGGATTTGAAGGAGCGAGTATTAATGAACGTAAATTTTCTCCGCCTGTCATACCTGAAGATATAGTGAACCAACTGACTCCCCCATCAATTGTTTTATATACTTCGTCATAACCGGCATAGAGTGTGTTATGATTAGTCGGGTGCATTACATAAGGAGTAATCCATGCTCCTTCTGGGCCTGGCGAAATATCGTCTAACCAGTATCCGCCATCCACAGATTTCTGAATCGCTCCATAATAATATGTTGCATATATAATATTTTCATCTGTATAGTCCACAATACACTCCATTCCGTCGCCACCAAGAATATAATTCCAAACCGGAGCATTGTATTTCATAGAACCGTTATCCTGTTCACCGGTAATCACAATACTTTCATTTGTAGCTGACGCTCCTAACCTGTATATTTGTAAAATATGAATTCCGCTGCTGATATCAATCCAGGTGCTGCCTCCATTTGAAGTTTTATAGATTCCTCCATCATTACATGAGAAAAGTACATTTGTTGAAGTATTGTAAACCAACATATGCTGGTCTGCGTGTACATATTCGACGCCATCACCCCACCAATGAGCATTTATATTGAACGAAAAACCGCCATCGGTTGATTTCCAGATATTAACGCCTCCAACAAATACAGTATTTTCATTTGTCGGAGAAACCGCTAATGATAAATCATACCATCCTTGCCCGCCTGCATCGCCACCACTCGATTCCCATCCTAGTAAATTAATTGAGGAACCTGTAATATTTAATGACCATGAATTACCGCTGTCCGACGATTTATATAAACTATGAAAGCCGTCATCTGAAGAATTACTGCATAATGCATAAATTACGGAAGGGTTTGCAGTGGTAACAGCAAGTTCAATCCTGTCAACTTCAGAGAGGAATGGATCAAAAGGAGTAATGTAGCTAAAAGTAACACCGCCATTATTTGATCTAAATATCTGTGCGCCTCCGTAATAAGAAAATTCTGCTACATAAACAGTACCTGGTGCACCAGGTTTAAATTCAATGTCTTTTAAATGTCCTAACAGAACATTATCCCATGAGCTTCCTCCGTCAGTTGTTCTGTAAATACCGTCATTTGTTGCAGCGATAAGAATATCTGTATCGTCAGGGTTTATTATTAACCTCCTTATTATGATACCTTGGCTTGTGGTAAAATTTAATGCCGTTGTAGTAAAAGTTGCACCTCCATCTGACGATTTAAGCACCCCGGCTGTATAAGTGTCGCTGGCATCACCGTCACCTGTGGCAATGTAAATAATATCAGGATTGTCGGGATTGACTGCAATATCTGAAACGCCTATACTAGGTAAATCATCAGTGGTTGTAATCCAATTGTTTCCTCCATCGGTAGTTTTCCATAATCCGCCTGAAGGGGCGCCGAGCCACATTATATTTGCATCGGAAGGATGAAAAGTTATGCAATTTATCCTCCCTACTCCACTTGGTCCACCGTAAAAATCAAGAGGAACTTCATCAGGTCCAAGATGACTCCAATTTCCCGACAACGATTTTGCGGGATATTTTTGCTTTTCTTTATTATATTCTGCTAATATAATATCATGCGGGAGCTTGCCAGATGGAAAAACCCTCGGTTCCATAAAATATTCCCACCGCTTGAATTGCCGCCATCCTTTCCCCTTTTCAATTGTCTTGCTTTCCCAATATTGATTAAATGCCTTCTGAACATCATAAAAATTCAATTCTTTTGTCCTGTTTTCCTCTGGAATATTTTTCATCCAGGGTTGAGCCATTACTGCTGTAACACTCATTAAAACAAGGAAAAGAATTGTTAATATTATTATTTTGTTATATACTGTCATATCGGCTCTTTTCTTTTGTAAAGATACAAAAATATATTTTTTATACGTTTTTTTATTATTTTTGTTTGAAATTTTTTTTATTTTTGTTGCAAAAAATTATGCCTGAAATAAGCAGGTTTTACGGAATAATAATAATAATGAACTTTAAAGACCATGCACCGCCTCATTTTCATGCATGGTATAATGAATATAAAATTACAATTACTATAAGAGATGGAATTGTAAAAGGAGAAATGCCACAACGTGCTTTAAAATTAGTTTTTGAGTGGCTCGAACGGCATAAAGAAGAATTGTTAAAAAATTGGGAACTTGCTCAAAAAGGCGAACAACTTGGAAAAATAGAACCTTTAAAATAAATAATATGTTTTTAGAAGTAATAAAAGCAGAATATATTAAGGAATATCAAATTAAACTTTGGTTTAACGATGGAGAAAAGCGTATGGTTGATTTAAAAAAGAGTTTGAAAGGTAAAATATTTAAACCATTAAAAGATATAAATTTTTTCAAAAACTTTACAATTAAATTTAATACTATTGAATGGAAAAATGGAGCTGACTTTGCACCTGAATATCTATACAAAATCTCTAAATAACTTTGGATTTATGGCAAAAATAAAAATTGAACGGCTCGACCTGAAGGAGCTTAAAAACAAAGGTATCAATAATTGGCCGATTTGGGAAAAAGAAATTTCCAAATTCGATTGGTATTACGACAGCATTGAAGAATGTTTCTTTCTTGAAGGCGAGGTTGATGTGGAAACTTCTGAAGGTACTTACTGCCTCAAAGCAGGCGATTTTGTAACATTCAGCGAGGGTCTAAAATGTGTATGGAATGTTAAAAAGCCGGTCAGGAAGCATTATAATTTTAAATAATTTTTTTATCCGGGAAACTTCATTTTATAATTCACCTTAACATTACCCCTGGTAATATTCATAAGTTTGCTTTTAATCAGATGCTTCCGTAGTGCCGACACATGGTCGGTAAAAATAATGCCATGCAGGTGGTCAAATTCATGCTGTATAATTCTGGCTTTGACTTTCTCGTAATATTCATCGAAAAAAACAAAATTTTCATCATAATAAGTAACTCTGATTTTCGAAAGTCTTTTAATATCTTCCCTGATACCAGGCACACTTAGGCATCCTTCGTTATATGACCATTCTTCACCGCTTTCTTCGATAATGTCAGGGTTAATACAAACTTTTTTAAAATCTTTAACGCTCGGCTCGTCTTTTTCTAATGGTTTGGCATCTATTACAAAAAGCTGTATCGGCTTTCCTATTTGTGGCGCTGCCAGTCCAAGCCCGTCAGTAGAATACATAGTCTCAAATAATCCGGCAATAATATCCTGCAACCCTTCATAGCTGGGGTCAACTTTCTCCGCAATTTTTCTCAAACCAGGCGAACCATATGCATATATCGGATATATCATTTTTGTAGCTTGCTGACACGTTCCATATAAGACTGCAGAATTAATGTGGCACTTATACGGTCAATTATTCCCTTATCTTTTCTTTTTTCTTTTTTTAATCCGCCATCAAGCATGGCTTGAAAAGCGATAGAAGAAGTGAATCGCTCATCTTCAAGCTCTACCGGAATTTCAGGATATTTTTTTTTTAGATTGTTAATAAACTTATCAATATATTTTATTGCTGATGAAGGTTTATTATTCAGTTGTAGCGGATATCCTACGACAAAAAGCTCGACCTTATTGCTGATTAAGTAATGAGTAATAAAATTGAAAAAATCAGATGTTGGAATAGTGGTTAAAGCATTGGCAATTATTTTCAGAGGATCGGTCCCTGTTCGTTTTTGACCATAATCTATTGCAATTATCCTGCCCATTGCTTAATTGCTTAATTGCTTAATTGTTAGATTGTTATATTGCTATATTGCTATATTGCTAAATTATGTTATTGAGGGGGTGACTAGATTTATCAGCGCTAATCATATAAAATCAGCGTCATCAGCGTTCTATTCAATTATTCAATCCCCTAAATTGTTACACACTCCGCAAATATAATTAGAATCAAATTTCTGCCAAATAAAAATTTGTACATAGTACATTAAAAATATTGAAAATTTATATATTTTTGAGTTGTATAATTTTGAAAAAATGTTGGAGCAAAAAAAAATGAAAACAGCGAAAGCTCTTTCTTTTGAGGAGTTTAAAAAATCTGTTTTAGACGATTACAAAGCTGCATGCTTAAGTAATTTGCTGATATATTTAAAGGATTATCCAAAATTCATTAAAGATGCAGATGTCAATATATGGGATTTCGGTCTGGAATTAGTTCATTTGGCGATATCAAAGGTTATTTACAGTTCTGATCTTTGTGTTGATGAGCTTCGTGATGCAAAATATATTTTAGGACTGGGTACGATTTCAAAAGTTTATCAGAATGATACAGCACAATTGAAAAATCTTAACATGACCGGTGATGAAGTTATTTTTTGGTTGCAAAGCCGCGTCAATATATCTGTAAACGAACTTATAGCTCTTATTAAATCGTCACATTCTTTAAAAATTCCCATTGCAATAACTATTATCGAAGATGCAGATGAGCTCCTGAGCTCAGATTTTCATATTACGAATCAATATATTAATAAAATATTGAAGGAAACGGAATTATTTGAAAATATTTACCAATGTGAAACTAACAATTATCCTGGACTATGCAAAATTTATGAAGAAGGTATTGCTAAATGCAGAAAAGATAAACTTCCAGTACTTTTTCACCTTAAATTATTTACTCAAACAGGTACAGGAAAATTTTCCATGGCTGTTGAGAAATTACGTGAATGGGTATTACAAACAGGGGTTGCTACCTGTGAAGAAATAAAACAAATGGAAGAACAAGTTGAACAAAAAGCGGCAGTTATTAAAACTCAAGCTGCTAAAGAATGTTTGCGGTTAAGTAATAAACTATTATAACGAATGTTTTAAAAATTTCATATTCAAAACATTCTTTATAATATTATTTAATATTTTTGCTGAACAACAAATTGAAAAATTATTAATAAAATTATCAGCATATTTCATATACTTCAGCCATTTATCGGTTTAATATTTCTTTTGTATTCTTCATCATTATTTTCACAATACACTAACGAAAACAAAGAAATAGAAAAGAAATACAGGGGCGGGATGATAAAAACAAATCCTTTGGCAATGTTATGCGGCCCCATTATTTTTACTTCTGAGTTCAGAGTAGTTTATGAAACACCCATAGCGCCACAGCAAGCTTTTCAGATAGGAGTGTCATATCTGGGCAAAAGTCCTTTACTTGGTTTTATAGAAAGGGCTGATTCACTTTCTCAGCAAGGGGCTCTTCGTTTCACAGTGAATGGTTTCAGAGTTCAGTTGGCTTATAAATTATACTTTATGGAAGTAAAGGCAAAATACAGATTTTACATTGCTCCGTTTGTTTCGGGTTCTCTGGTAAGAATATCACGCCGCTCGCTTAGTAATATAAACTATTATCTAAGAGCAAAATACATTAATTATAATATTATCATCGGTTATCAGACGCCTCTATTTACCGACCGGCTTGATTTTGATTTATTCACAGGTTTAGGTTACCGTGATATTGAATGGCATGAAATATATGGTACAACTGTAACAAAAATTGATGAAAAAGATTTTATTTTTTACTAAGGCAATCTGAAAATTATTATCGGATTTAATATTGGTTATGTCTTTGGGCGATAGTTCTGCATAAAAAATGCATCAGCATTTTTTATGCAGAATAGCGGTTATCGAGTGATTACGCTAGCAATCGTATCGAGATAACCGCATTATTGTTTAGGTTTAGCACTATCATCATAAGGTTCCTGCTCGATAAAAATTTCCGCGCCTGGTACAGGGTCGCTAAGTCCTCTGGTTTTTACAGGTGCGCCAGGAGGTTCATCAGATTGAGGTTCATCAGATTTTTGTTCTTCTTTAACTTTTTCTTCATTTGAAGTTTTTACAGTATCTCCGGCTGTTTTAGATGACGGTTGAACACATTTGTCTTTTTCAGTCGTTTGTTTCTCTTTCTCCTTTTCTGTAGTTTGCTGAGAATATGAGATACTGCAAACAAACAACAGTGCTGCAAGCACTGTAATAAATGTTAAAAATCTATTTGTTTTCATATTAAATTATTTTAAGATTAATAACAATTTAATTTAAAAAATATTAAATCTGAAAAAAATTATTTTTTTTCAGATTTAACATTTTGAGTTATTTTCCTTTTCTTTTTTGGTCTTCTGACACCATGAGTACCCTTATATATTTTCCCTCGTCTTGATTTTTTATCTCCTTTTCCCATAAAAAAATTTTTTAATTAATTTATTAAATAATTATATTTCCGGTTTGTTATATTTAACCTGAAATTTGTGAGTAAAAAAACACTTGTAAATATACAACATTTTTATTTAATATATATTTTTGTTCAAAATTTGTTAAATAAAAATTTATACTTAATTTTACCATAAATTATTAATAAACAATTTTACTATGAAAAGTATTGATAATAAGCTTTTTACGCTTTTTTTAGCAATAAATATTTTTTTGCTGACAGGATGTCCTAATAAAGATAAAACAGCTCCATATATTACTATTTTGGGGGATAATCCGTTGACGGTGATTCTGAATGAACAATTTACAGATCCGGGCGCTTCTGCTCAGGATAATGTTGATAAAGATGTATCCTCAAGAATTGTTATGACACATAATGTGCCCTTACTAACTGGTATTCAAAACGGTAGTGGC
>JACQWN010000299.1:0-1319 GCA_016209245.1 Bacteroidia bacterium | reverse complement strand
AACAAAAGAAAAAGGGATATATACAGTTACTTATTCGGTTTCAGATGATGCTGGAAATACAGGAACTGCCACCAGGACTGTAAAGGTTGTAAATTCTGCTGAAAAATATATGGGCGATTATGAAGTTACAACAGTCAGCTCAAATCCTGTTATTGCACCGAGCTATACCATTGAATATGATATATCATTAGAATCGGACAAAAAATTTAATTGGATGTTTAAGCTGCCCAAGCTCTGCAAAATATCAAGCTTAAAAGCCAATGCTTATATCGGGAAAGATGCTGAGGGTGATAATATACCTACAATCCCCAAAGGCTATGAAATTACAATCATTCAAACAGAAATGAAAATAGCCGGTGCTTCACCCGGAGATACAACGTGGTACAGAATATCAAATTATAAAGTGGGAGAAAACTTTTCAAAGCTCGATACCGTTATAAACAAATACACAATCCGATATATTATTGAACGACAATATCCATATGACCCTGAAAATCCTGATCAAAATATGCAGAATGGTATCATTACTGAAACTTATATCCGAAGCTATTGATTTATAATATAATATCTTGAAAGCTAGTATCATCTCAATACATGCAGGGAAATAAGGGAAAGTGAGAAAGTGAGACAATGAGAAAGTGAGACTGTGCACACTTTCTCATTGTCTCACTTTCTCACTTTCAAATCCCTTACCTGTAAATATGGAGAAGTTACGAAAGCTACTATCAAATAGTAGCTTTTTTTGTAATATATAAGAATGAAACAATATTTAAAACATCTTATACTTCTTTTCAAAAGATTATTATTATTATTACTGCTATTCCAGCTAAGCCGTCTATTCTTTTTTATTTTTAATCTTGATTATTTCAGAGGAATTAGTTTTTCTGACGCTCTGCTGACATTTTTTTTCGGCACCAGGTTCGATATTTCTGCAATTATATTATTCAACTGCATTTTTATTATTTTACATATAATTCCCGGAAATTTTAAGTCCTCATATATTTACCAGATTATACTTAAAATATTGTTTTTCACAGTTAATTCGTTCATCCTGCTGTTCAATTTTACCGATGCCGAATATTTTAAATTCATAAACAAACGCACAACTTTTGACTTTTTCTCTCTTATAAATACAGGAATGGATTTTTGGCATTTGGTGCCGCAGTTTATCAAAGATTACTGGTATATTCCCCTGGCATGGCTGATAATGATATTATTAGCATGGTTTCTATATCCTAAGTTTAGATTTAAGCTGCTTGAGCAAAAAAAATTAAAGCTGAAACAATTAATTATTCAGTTATTCCTTTTTTTATTTATTG
>JACQWN010000710.1 GCA_016209245.1 Bacteroidia bacterium | reverse complement strand
CCATGGCTTTATCTTCAAAACAATAATTTCACTTTTGAGGATATTGAACCAAACATTTACTTCGATACATTATATTATATTCCGCAAGACAGTGTTTTAGATACCGACACCCTTACCGCCGTGGTTGACAGTCCGTTTGTAATAAGCAGCAAGATAGGCGGTACTGCCAATCACTACCAATGGTATAAAAACGGCGATTCGATAACGGGGGCAACCGACAGTGTACTGTATTTTCCGGCGGTTGCCTGGAGCGATTCGGGCTTTTATACCTGCCGGATAACGAACGATATTGTGACAGATCTTACGCTTTGGCGGCATACGGTTACGTTGTGGGTTACGGATACGCTGACGGGGGTAAGACCCAAGACCCAAGATTCAAATTTCAAGTCTCAAATTTCAATCCTGCCCAACCCGGTGCTACGCGGGGAGACGGTTTTTGTGGAACTACCGGAGGAATATTATTGCAGGGAGCTTCGGATTTACGGCGTTGCAGGCGGGCAGGTGATGGCAATACCTTTGCAACGCAACAGAACGGTTATTAAGTTCAGCTCAGCGGGGTTAGAGCATGGTGTGTATTTTGTAAAGGTGGTTGTTGGCGATGGACGAAGTTATGTTGAAAAATTTGTAGTATATTAAAAAATATAGTCTGTTTCCTGGAAATTTACCACCCTTCGTTCGTATTCCACGTCTTTTCAAACAATACCGTATCACAGGAGATGCTATAGCCGGTAAATATTCCAAATCCATTTGAGCTATTGCTATATACCTGTACGGGTTCGGCAAACGGGTCAAATCTGGCATTTTGATATAAATTAAAGGAGATTAGATAGCGATATAATTCCTGCGGTAATGAATACAGGTAAAATATTAAATTGTTCGTACCTGTATATAAATTATATTCATCAATAGTAATTTTAAATATAAACTGATTGCCATCGAAAAGTGCATCGGGAAATATTGTACCATAGCCATTGTTTGGCAATTCACCCCAAGTAGCTTCATTGTCAATAAAAGGATCACTACCGCTATACCAGACATAATTTTTATTTGAATAACCAAAAGTATCAATTGTTTCATTAGAAATTGCAAGAGCATAATAATTATCAGCTCCTGAAGGATCCTGAAACCGGATATTGCAATTCAGATTTTTAATATATTGGTTATACAAAAAGGATACGGTCAATGCGGTATCAATAGAGATTATCGGAACCGGCGAAGGTAAATTGGTTGTCGCAGTAACAGTACTGTAACCAGGGACAGTAACTTCTATATTGTATGACTTTCCGCTTTGAGCGATATTTTCAGAATGATACATGCCAAACAGATTATCAGAGAGCATTTCAAGAGGGCTGCCGTTTTGAACTATTCTGACTTCAGCGTTATTAATATATTGCACATTTGCATTATCCTCAAGTATGCCAAGGCTTTTACTCACCTGAACATTAATTATGGAATCGGAGCAAAAAATACTATTGACTACAATTTTCTTTTCCTTTTCGTCAATATCAATGTCAATGACCTTTGTGCAGGAGAAAAGGGTTGATATAATAAAGGATAATATTAAAAAAAATCGGTTCATAATAATAATAATTTGGTCAATGTTATTACAAACATATTATTCCATCGAAGTACGAATTTTTTACGAACCTACGAATTACGAATTCGCTGGCCATTTCGTAATTCGTAAGTTCGTACCATTTTCGTACTTCGGTGGGATAATAATGTCTATACCTAAATAGTCACTCATAATCAAAATTTAAAATTATAACTTATTGACGGTATAATAGGAAAAAGACTATATTGCACTAAAACCGTTTCGTCATCTCTTGGTTCAAAACGGAGAAAGAATGGATTTTTCCGGTTATAGGCATTATAGACGCCGACACATAAAATCCGTTCTCCCCATTTCAATTTCTTATGAAAATTCACACTAAGGTCAAGCCGGTGATACGATGGCATACGATAAGAATTTCTTTTCTCAAAGTATTCAATAAAGTTATTATCATAATAATTGTATATAAACTCATCGCGGTAAGAAATAGATGATAAATACTTTTCCATTGCAAGGGTCACGGCAGTTCCTGTCGAATATACCCAAACTGCGCCGGCATCAATATTATCGGTAATCTTATATGTAACAGCAATACTTATATCGTGACGGCTGTCATACTTATATGGAAAAACCTGTCCGAAGCTTATGTTTTCGAATTGCCGCTGCGACCACGAAAGTGTATAGCCGAGCCATCCTGAGATTTTACCGAATTTTTTTTCAATAAGCAATTCAACTCCATACGACCATCCCCTGCCCATTTCAACATTTTGTTCCCAATTATCCTTGCTCGAGAAAAAACTTGCTCCTTCTTTATATTCGATAAGATTTTCCATGGATTTGTAAAATCCTTCAAGTGTGACAACAATCTGGTCGGACACTGAATATGCACTTCCGAGAGCATATTGAACCGATTTCATCGGTTTGATTGTATCTGTCACAGGTAACCAAAGGTCGGTCGGAAGTCCGATTGATGTATTAGTCAAAAGATGAATATATTGGCTCATGTGCGAATATGCTGCTTTGACCGACCATTTTTCCGTTAAAATATAACTACCGGATAAGCGCGGCTGCAGCGAATGATAAAACTCGTTTTCAACCAGAAATCCCGAATAATGCAATCCGGCGTTCAGATTTAACCTGCCGAACAGCTTCATATCGTCTTCGGCATAAACGGAATATTCATTCGCATAAATATTTTTGTTGCCAAAAGTCGTATCTATTCCGCTTCCTGCCCCTGATTGCTTAAATACATTAATACCCGGCTTGAAAGTATGATATATATTATTAATACCAAAGCGGATATAGTGATTTGGAGCGGGCATATAATCGAAATCGGCTTTACCTCCCCAATCATAGATTCCTGAAATATAATCGTAGCTCATTTCTTCAGTAGTATTCTGAATTTTATCTACATTTGTAAAATACCCGCCTGTACTGAACCGGTAACGGCTGTATGTAATTGTTGTATTACTGAACAATTTATTATTGAGAATATAATTCCATCGAAACGCCGAAGTAATATTACCCCACCGTAAATTAAAATTAGTTTTATTAAAATAGTCGTCGTTACTATCCTGCATTCTCATATATGCCTTATCATTGCCCAAATATGCGCTGAGATATAAACGGTTACGGTCGGAAAATTTATAATTCAGCTTGGAATTCAGGTCATAGAAAAAATAACCTGCCATAAACTTATCATACCCCTGTTGTTTTGCACTAAAATATTTAATAAATGGTTGGGCCAGAATATCAATATAAGTTCTGCGTCCGGAAATAATAAAAGAAGCTTTATCTTTTAAAATTGGTCCTTCAATGGTAAGCCGTGAGGCGACTATTCCAACAGAACCCTCGCCTTTAATCTCTTTCATATTACCTTCTTTCATGCGAATGTCGAGAACAGATGAAAGCCGTCCTCCGTACCGTGCAGGAAATCCGCCTTTTATCAGGGTAACGCTGTTGACAGCATCGGCATTAAAAACTGAAAAGAAACCGAACAAATGATTTACATTGTAAACAGGTACACCATCAAGTAAAATCAGGTTCTGGTCCGGTCCTCCTCCCCTGACATATAAACCGCTTGATCCTTCATTTCCCGATTGAACGCCAGGCAGCAGTTGCACAGTTTTAATGATATCAGTTTCGCCAAGTAGAACAGGAAGTGTTTTTATTTTCTGAAGCGGAATTTCGATAGCGCTCATCTGGGAACGCTTGACGATCGCTTCAATTTTATCGGCATCTACAGTTACTTCTTTTAGTTGAATAGCAGGTTCAAGGGAAATATTTAAGGTTAAATTTTTTGATAAATCGAACTCTTTGGTAATTGTAGTATAGCCAATATATGAATAAGTCAGCTTAATTTTTCCTGCCGGAAGCGTCAGACTGTAAAATCCATATACATTTGAAGCTGTACCGGCCATTGAGTTCAAATCATAAATATTCGCCATGAATAATTTTTCTCCACTCGCTGCATCCTCAACATAACCACTAATGGTATATTTCTGCGGAAATGCACTATGGCTGATGCATATCAATAATATTAAAAATGTTTGAATCTTCAATTATTTATAAAATATTTCCTTGTTTTTGCATTATCGTATTTTTTCCGACTGTGTATGTATACAAAGCTGATGGTAGAAAATGTATTTTCATTTCCCTCATATCTTTACTTCCACTTTTGTCTATAGTGGTTACCAATGCAGATTTTAATTTATTAGTTTCACAAAAATTAAATAATGATTTTAATTCACCGGTTTTTTCATAATACCGGTTACTCCATTTAATCTCTAAAGCCCAAAGGGGCTTAAAATTCTGTGGCGATAATCCTACCATATCTACTTCACCTTGGAATCTGCCAACAGTCCAACGTGCATACCATGGCTCAAACCATTCTCTTTGCAACCATTGAGCATAAATTGCTGTTTCCACTATCGCTCCCATTAATTTATCTGTAGCTTGCAATGGTGTGAACAATGCACTTCTAAGAGATGGATTTGTCAGATAAATCTTAAAATAGTTTGCCCTGCTGAATTTCTTTGCATTATGGTCAATCCGATGTACAATTTTTATCAAAAATGCAGCCTCAAGATACTGAATATATTTTTTAATTGTATTTTTATCCACTCCTCCGGAAGATTGACTTAATGCCTCTAAAGAAAATTCTTGTCCCGAATTGTATGCTATGCTTGTAAAAAGAGAATTTAATTCCTGAACATCCTGTATTCCGTATAAACTTGGCAAATCCCTTAATAGAACTTTGTCAATGATATCTGATTTAATAAATCGTGATGGATTAACTTGTAATTTTTCGGAAAAAATAATCTCAGGGTATCCCCCATAATTGATATATTTCAAAAAATGTTCATTTAGTAATGCTATATTTGTCGTCTCATAAAAAATTGCTGCATTACCTTCCCAATCAATTTTTGCAGGAATTATCAGATGCTGAAGCTGTAATAAGTGTATATATTCATTGAAGGTTAAAGGCGGTAACATAAAATCAGTAAATCTACCTGCTCCACTTTCATTACTTTTCAATTTAAGTGCTGCAGCAGCGGAACCACTTGCCACAAATTTTACATGAGGATAACTGTCTACCAATGATTTTAAATGAACTTCCCAATCTTTCAGATACTGTATCTCATCAAAAAAAACATACCAGCCCTTCGGCTCAATTTTTCCTGTTGCCTTAATACATGCCTTAAATAGTTGCTCTAAAGGCATTTTGTTAAAAAATGGATTTTCAACTGATATATAAGCTATTTGATGAGGCGATACTCTATTCTTTAATAATGCATCAATTGTATGGTAAATCATAACTGTTTTGCCAACTCGTCTTGGTCCCATCAGAATAACCGCTCTTTTGATTGAAATATCCTCGACAAGAGGAAATAACAAATCAAAATACAACCGTTTCTGCATTTTCAAGTAGTCTTCGTCAACTGTTCCTGTTGCCCACCAAGGATTTTCTTGTTTAAGGCGGTCAAGTATTTGTTCTTCCGATAACGGTAATAAAGTCATAGTATATTATTTTGTCGCAAATGTATGAATAAAATAATTAATATAATCTTATTTTTGCAATAAATTACTCTTTAAGGAATATTTTCGGATTTTCATACCTTAAATGTACATCAAAACATTATGATGGGTTAAACCGGTTGATAAACCCCACAGGTTAATACTCTTATATCAATTGTGTT
>JACQWN010000249.1 GCA_016209245.1 Bacteroidia bacterium | reverse complement strand
TAATTTTGTAAGTTGTTCGACCTTTAATCGTCATTATTATTTGCATAAAACGGCATTTTTCAAACAACAGTTTACAATATTTTGCTTAATATGAAATCTTAAAGAACCGAAAGGGTGAAGGGGCGAGTGGGAAAATGTGCGACTTCCCCCCTTCTCCCATTCACCCATTCCCCAATTCTTTTGGTATTTATTTGAAAAATTGTAAACTAGTTTTCATCTATTTTGAAAAATCCCCATAAAACTACTATTTTTACAACTTCAAAATTTATCTAATATGTTATTAATTTATACCCATAAGCCGTCTCCCCGCATAAAATATATTTTTAAATTGATTTTAGAAGATTTGTTAGGTATTAGTTTTACTATAACACATAATAAAAATGAGTTTACTTATTCGTTATTCCCTAAAATTAATTATTCTTCCGAGCAATTTATTGACAGTTTTCATATCAAACCAGCAGAGCTGTTATTTGAAAAAGGAATAAATACAAACGAAATCCCTGTATCGAAATGGAATGAGCTTCCTGTTTTGTATCCTGTTAAAGCCACGGCTTCTTTTCCTTTTGATATTTTTGCTGCAAGCTTTTATCTTATTTCCCGTTATGAAGAATATCTGCCTTATAATGGAGATAAATTTAAGCGTTTTGAGGCGAGTGAAAGCATAGCTTCCAAAAACGGCTTTCTTATACTCCCGGTAATTAATTTATGGACTCAAATTTTTGCCCAAGCTTTAAAAATAAAATATCCTGCCATATCATTTCAATTTCCACAATACAAATACATTCCTACTATAGATATAGATATTGCTTATGCTTATCGTCATAAAGGATTTTTACGTACTTCCGGCGGCTTTATCAAATCATTTTATAAATTCGATTTTAATGATAATATAAAGCGGATGAAAGTATTGTTGGGCTTAGTTCCCGACCCTTTCGATACCTATTCTTATATAAATAAATTGCATTCGGAATATTCACTCGCTCCAATTTTCTTTATTCTGTTTGCCGGTTATGGAAAATTTGATAAAAATATTAACACAACCAACCGGCATTTCCTGAATTTAATCAGAGCTTTAGCCCGCAACGGCGTTATAGGGATACATCCTTCGTATGCTTCAAGTAATGACAATTATTTCATTAATAAAGAAGTTTCTGCTCTTGAAAAGGTCATTGACAGAAAAATTTTCCAATCACGGCAACATTTTTTAAAACTATCATTTCCATTTACATACCGGAGTCTTATAGAGGCAGGTATTACCGAGGACTATTCAATGGGCTATGCTTCGGCTTGCGGATTCAGAGCCGGTATTTGCACCCCTTTCATGTTTTATGACCTGCTCGCAGAACAAGAAACTCATCTTAAGATTTTTCCCTTCCCAGCCATGGATAGCGCACTGAATTATTATATGCGGTTTTCCCCTGATGCTACACTTGAAATAATGGAACAAATTATCAAAATTATTAAAAAAGTCAATGGAACATTTGTAAGTTTGTGGCATAATGATTCGTTATCTGATAAGAATCATTGGAAAGGCTGGCGTACAGTTTACGAAAAAATGATTATATTGGCAATATCATAATTATACTATTAACGGGTTAATTTTTAAACTTTTTAAAATATTCATTGCTAAATTGTTAAATTGTTAAATTGCTAAATTGCTGATTTGCTGAATATAAAATAATTTAGCCATTTAGCCATTTGACAATAAAACAGTTTAACCATTTTTAGTATATGTTCAAAATTATTCATCTTAAGCATAGTGAAATTGATACGGATAAATGGAATAATTGCATTACCAATTCGGTAAACAATATCGTCTATGCTTTTTCATGGTATCTTGATATAGTTTGTGAAAATTGGGAAGCGCTTATTGCCAATAACTATGAAGCTGTTATGCCTCTTCCGGTGAAACGTAAATTAGGCATCGAATTTATATACCAACCCCTTTTTACTCAACAATTAGGAATATTTTCTACAATAAAATTAAATCCTGAGCTTGTTGATAAATTTCTTCAAGCGATACCGGAGAAATATAAGCTTATATGGCAGAATTTGAATACTTATAATAAAGCGCAAAACCCCGGATTTTCAAATACATCTCAAATTACATACGCACTCGATTTAATTTATCCTTACAAGTTTCACTATTCAAGGTTCTCGACAAATACTAAACGGAATATTAATAAAGCGCAAAACACTAAAATTTCGGTTTCATTTGGATTAACACCAAAGGCATTGGTTAATCTGATCAGACAAAATGTCGGACTGAAGCTGAAGTTTTTAAAAGAATCGGATTATAACAGAATTTATAATATTATAATGTTTGCATTACGTAATAAATTTGGTTTATTATACGGCGCTTACACTCCCGAAAATGAACTATGTGCTGCAGCTTTTTTTATACAATCGGACAATAAAGCGATATTCCTTTTTTCCGCCTCAAATAAGCAAGGTATAAAAAACAAGGCTATGTTTTTATTAGTTGATGAATTTATAAAAAAAAATTGTGAAAGTAATCTGACTCTTGATTTTGAAGGCTCCAAAATAGAAGGCCTGGCAAGATTTTATAGTGGTTTTGGAGCAAAACCATATTATTTTCAGCAAATAAAAAGAAATAACCTGCCTTGGTATTTGAAAATGTTTGTCAGAATTTAAGGCATTTTTCATTTGTGGGACAACAAATACATACGGTAGTCATGCTTTCATTTCATTTCAGCAGATAACGTGCCGGGGGTTGCTGTTCGGTGGCGATTTCACCACTGAATTTTCTACGAAGAACAAAGGTTTCAATATGTACATCACTGTCATACGAGCCACTGGCCGCCGCTGACAGCAAACGCCTGTTATCGGCTGCCCTTCTTTTTTTCCGAGGTCGTGGTGTCAAATATTGTTGCGAAAATATTGTCAAGGTCTTTGTCTAGATTTCCGTTGTAGTCCTTGTGCGGAATTTTCAATTTCTCTAATGCTATTTTAAATCGTTTGTAACAGTCTTGCGTTCTCAACTCAATCCAATTTATTTTCAAATCGTCAAGTTGATTTTTGTTTTGTTGCGAAAGTTTGTCTGCTATAAAAACATTCGTGGCTCTTGCAATTACAGCGTCTGCACTTTCAGGATTTCCTCTGCCCATTAGTTTCACTTCACACAAAAATTCTTTTTCGTCTTTGAGAAAATAAAAATCTATTTCTCTGTCAAACCCTTTTGAGTTATCTTTTTTAAATTTCACTTTATAGTTTTCTTCACTTACCGAATATAGTTT
>JACQWN010000298.1 GCA_016209245.1 Bacteroidia bacterium | reverse complement strand
GGGCGGAGCGTATTTGTAGTGGAGGTATTGTTCAACTGTATTGAAATCCTGAAGCCCTAGTGATGTATCATAAATAATCATTTCTGCAATAAATCCTTTAAAACCAAAACCGCCATTATAATAGCCGCCTATTCTTTTACTATTCGGGTCAGTTGCCGGAGAATAAGTTCCTGACCCGGAGGAAATTCCGTTTGAAAATAAATCGCTGTTTGGGGAATCAAGAGTGTTATATTTTTTAGAGATGTAATGAAATTTATTATTATTGGTATAATAAAAACCATTCTGCCAATCCTGAAGTATATTCGCAGTAGCTACCGAGTGATTAGACCCTGCGCCAAAGTCATACAGGTAACCTACCGGCGGAGATTCATAGTTAAGTACAACAAAAATAGTGTATTCGTTAAGAGATAATAACGGATTGCTGACTAAATCAAGGTAATCGTTAGTTCCGTCAAAAAACACGGCAGGTTTTCCGTTTATCGGCTGGCAATTATTAACAAGGAGCGGACGGTTGTCCAGTGTCGCCTGAACAGCATGATTGCCGCTTCCGCTTAAATCATTCCATGTCGAAACAGTATCGCCTGACATTACCACACCCTGATCTGCCGATAACCAAAGAAGCGAACCGGGAATAGAAACAGGACTGAATGTCGAAAAATAACGGTATTCCAGAGAAGGTGTTGAATCATTACATAAATTATAAGCTATTACTCTCCAATAATAATCCTGTCCCATGGTAAATCCCGATAATGTGATATTGGTATTCGTAATCATCTGGGCGCTATTAATAATTATAGTAAAATCTGAATTTTCTGAAACCTGAATGGTGTAATGTAGCGCATTCGCACTGGGATTCCAACTGAAATTAACAGATGTAGCTGAAATCAACGCGTTTTCATAAGGAAAGACAAGAGAAAAGGGAGATGGAGAAGTTGCAGAGTCAACAACAGTTATAACATTTTCAATATTACTATGGCAACCGTTAGATGTATTAACAGTCAAATTTACATTCAGGGTTCCGGTAATATTATAAATATGTTGAGGATTTTGAACATAGCTGACAGAGTCATCTCCAAAAGACCAAAGCCAGAAGATAATATTGTCACCTGGTGCGGTAGTGCTTAAATCAACAAAGTTGTAAGGAAAAGATATACATACGGACGAAGCGGAGAACTGAGCGAACGGAGATAGAGGAATTGTGACGGTTTGGGACATTGAATTATCGCATCCCGAGTTTTCAACATAAAGTGTTACTACGTGAGTACCGCTGTCCGCGTAAATATGTACAGGGTTTTGTACCGTGTCAGTATAACCATCGCCAAAATTCCAGAGCCAGTCACTGACGGCGCCATCAGTTGAATCAGTAAAAAATGTTGTATCCCCGGTACATCCGGGCGACCAGGTAAAGTCCGGAACAGGCGCTGTTCCTAAAGTGTCAATATGAACAGTATCTATACCTGTGCAACCGTTAATATTAGTTACGGTAACGCTGTAATCGCCTGAAGAATTAATCACAATTGCAGATGTACTATCCTCTGTAGACCAATGATAAATAATCGCTTCACCCGCGCCGGAAGTCAGGGCAATTGAGTTACCATTGCATAAGCTCAAAGAATCGCTGCCGAAAGAAACATGATCAGGAAAAGAATCAATAGTAATTACAACGGAATCTACAATATAAAACGAGTCAGTGTCTGATATGGTAACATAAAAAAATCCGGTATCCATAACGGAAATGGTTTCACTTGTCTGGCTGTCGCTCCATAAATAATAATAATTATTTCCAAGTCCGGTATTAAGGATAACGGTGGCGCCATTGCACAGAGTAATACTATCTTGTAATCCGGAAACAGGAGTATCACCAAAGCCATAAGGAATGATTATATCGCTGCCAAGGTCAACAGGGGGCGGAGCGTATTTGTAGTGGAGGTATTGTTCGACAGAAATTCTATCTGCATCAGATAATACAGTATCATAAATAATTATCTCTGCAATATCTCCTTCAAAATTATAACCGCCGACATAGTATCCTCCAATACGTTTGCTGTTTATATTTGAGGCAGAAGCATAGCTGCCGCCTGTTCCAGGAATACTGTTTGCAAACAACCGACTGTTTGGACTAGCGGTATTATCATATATTTTAGTTGTATAATGGTATGCCCCGTCATTTGTATAGTAAAAGCCTACATTATCATAATCTTCTAATATATTGTCGGTAACCACCGAATGATTAGACCCAGTGCCAAAATCATATAAATACTTTATAGCAGTTGTATATTTAAATACCATGAAAAGACTATAGCTGTTCAAATTGTAAACCGGATTAGACATTAAGTCCAGATAATCATCTGTTCCATCAAATCTGATTACCGGCTGATAGTTCAATGATGCAATGCTGTCTATCCATAACGGCTTGTTTGATACATTTGCCTGAATTGCGTTATTATTCCCATTTTTGTCAAAACATGTATCAACAGTATTGTCTGTCAGATGTACAGAATCTGCACTGAGCCAAACATATAATCCGGATAAATCGGAAGGATTTGATATTTGTCCGAAAATTTGATAACAAGAAATAATTAGGAGATAGAAGAAAATAATTGCGGATTTATAACTATTCATTACTTTTGTAAAAAAAAATTATTTCTATATTCTACAAAAGTAATATTTATATTTACTAATGAAAAAAAAAATTGCTGCCATTCAATCTAATTATATTCCATGGAAAGGTTACTTTGACATTATAAATAGTGTTGATGCTTTTATAATTTATGACCATGTACAATATACAAAGAACGATTGGAGAAATAGAAATAAAATTAAAACGCATCAAGGTATTAAATGGATTACAATACCGGTTAGTAGCAGATTTGGGGCAAAAATACACGAAGTATTTTGTATAAATAACAATTGGCGTAAAAAGCATTTGAATATGATTAAATATGAATATAATAAAGCTGGATTTTACAAAGAATTTATTGATTTTTTTGAAAAGTTATATTTAAGTAGCGACGAAACTAATTTGAGTAAAATTAATTTTTCATTTATCGCAAGTATTTGTCAAATATTAGACATAAAAACAAAAATAGTAAACTCTTTAGATTTTAATCTTGTGGGAGATAAAATTGAATGTTTGGTCGAACTATGCAAATTATTTAATGCAAATGTATATCTATCAGGACCAAGAGGCAGGGGGTACTTAAATGAAAAACTATTCAAAGATGAAAATATTGATGTAATATACATGAATTATTCGGGTTACAAAGAGTACAATCAATTATTTCCACCTTTTGATCATTTTGTAAGTATAATAGATCTGATATTTTGTGAAGGTAAGAATGCAAAAAAATTTATGTTAAGTTTTAATCAATAACTTATATGCTTATTTCTGTTGTTACAACTTTATATTATTCTTCTTTATATATTGAGGAATTTTATTATAGAATAAAGGACACGGCTCAAAAAATTACTAAGGATTATGAGATTATTTTTGTAGATGATGGCTCTTATGATGATTCTTTAGAAAAAGCGATTTCTATTTGTAAAGTTGATAATAAAGTAAAAGTTATTGAATTATCAAGAAATTTTGGTCATCATAAAGCAGTAATGACAGGAATATCTTATACTATTGGGGATTATGTATTTCTAATTGATATAGATATGGAAGAACCACCAGAACTTTTACTTGATTTTTGGAAAGTAATGAAGAAAGTTCAGGATATTGATGTTGTCTATGGTATACAGGATAGAAGAAAGGGAAGCTGGTTTGAAAGATTTGCAGGAAGTATTTTTTATAATTTATTTAACATATTTTCTGAAACAAAAATACCTAAAAATCATGCTTTTTGCCGCTTAGCAAAAAGATCATATATAGATGCACTTTTAAAATATAAAGAACAAGAAATTTTTCTACCAGGCATTTGGCATGCTACAGGTTTTCATCAACAATCAATAACAATTAATAAGAAAAGCAAAGGTTCTTCAACTTATACATTTAGAAAAAAAATTACTCTTTCTATCAATGCATTAACTTCTTTTAGTAATAGACCTCTGGTGTTAATATCATCATTAGGCATTTTTATTAGTTTCATTTCTGTTTTATATATATTATATATTATTTTTAGAAAAATATTTTTTGGTTTAGGTTTTACTGGTTATTCAACTATTGTCGGCTCTGTATGGCTAATTGGAGGGATAATTGTATTTAGTATAGGAATTGTTGGTATCTATTTATCAAAAATATATAGTGAAACCAAAAAAAGACCGTATACAATTGTAAGAAAAGTTTATGACGGTGATAAAAATGAGATTTCTCAAGATTAATTATTTTATATACAGACTTCTTAAATTTTTCTTCTCTAATAAATAGACTTTTATACAAAATGATATAGAAGTCAGATATAATTAGCTTTATGTGATATAATTGAATGAAGAGAAAACCAGATATAGAATCAATTTCCATTGAACGCTATAATTTTCCTAAGGAAGTTATTATTGAAACGTCATCTTTTTGTAATTTAAAATGTATTATGTGTCCGTATCCCATGTTAAAAAGGCAAAAAGGGGTAATGGACTTCAAAATATTCAAAAAGATTGCAGATGAAATTATGACAGAAGCGCCATCTACTAACTTATGGGCAGCAATTATGGGTGAGCCATTGATGAAATGGGATTCATTAAAAGTTATGCTTAATTATGCGAAAGAAATCGGCTTGGAAAATATTAATCTTAATACAAATTCAACTTATTTAACTGAAAGTGTAACAGAAGAGCTATTGAATATTAGTGTAAGCAAGTTACTTGTCAGTTTAGATTCCTATTCAAAGAGCACTTATGATAAAATTAGAAAAGGTGGTGATTTTAATCAAGTACAGAAAAACATTGAGTATTTCCTTAAAAGAAAAGAACAAAAAGGACTTAGTAATCCAGATGTTATAATGCAATTCATTATTATGGATTATAATGAACATGAGATAGAGGAATTTAAAAAATTCTGGCTAAAGAAAGGAGCAATAGTAAAGGTGAGACTTAAACTTGGATGGGGAAACTATACTATGGCTGAGGATTTAGATAAAGCTAAAATAAAACGGGATTTTCCATGTCCGTGGTTGTTACGAACTATTTCTATTCATTGGAATGGTAAATTTGCTCAATGTGATGCGGATTATGAAGGTCAATATTTCCCAGGTGATATCAGAACTCAAAGTATAAAAGAAGTTTGGCAGGGAGAGTTGGCTAAAAGAAGAGAAAAGCATTGGAATTTAGACTTTTCACATGTGTTATGCAGAAGCTGTATGGACTGGTCAGTTGGCAGATCAATTTTTTATTATCCTAATCCAGTTTATCTGGATTAGTTGACAAAAATTATTATCATGAGAAAAGCAATTGAATACACCAAAGAAGAAATATTTAAAGCTAATATAGATATTCATACTGTTATGTCATCTGGATATAATGATACAGAACCACACTTCAGATCAGAAAATATTCAAAGAGTTAGTAAAATTATTGCTTCACTACAAAAACAAACTTCAGGCACAAAATTATTAGATATTGGCTGTGGTACAGGTTTTATAATTAACATCGCAAGAGACTTTTTCAAGGAGATTAGAGGTATAGACATTACTCCAGCCATGCTTGAACAAGTAGATACTTTATCTGATACATGTGACATTGGAATTGAAATTGCGAATTCCGAAGATATTCCTTATCCTGACAATTACTTTGAAGTTGTTACTGCTCATGCCCTATTACACCATTTGCCAGAACTAAAGCCAACATTAAACGAGGTTTATAGGGTATTGAGACCAAGCGGTATTTTTTATTCTGATTTGGACCCAAATGCATATTTCTGGGAAACAATTTCATCATTACCAAGCGATAAAAAGTATCACCCAGTTGTAAGACGTGAAATTGAGGCAGTTTATAACAAAAACAAAGAGTATGCCAGACAATTTAACATTGACAAAGATCTTTTAATAAAAGCTGAACCTCTTAAACATATTAATGGTGGCTTTTATGAGGAAGAACTAATTCAATTACTTGATGAAACCGGATTTAAAAAAAGTGATACAGTCTATGAATGGTTTCTTGGTGAAGCAAATATAATACATGGTAATTACTCTGAAGAAACACCAGATATTTTCAGAAAATATTTAAAAGAAATAATGCCTTTATCACGTCAACTGTATAAATATATAAGTATTAGGGCAATAAAATAACTTCAGCCTCACAATCATAATATATTAAACCTTTGATTAAGATGCAGAATCTGTTTTCAGTTATGGAACTTTATTATTGATAAAATTATTGAGCTTATTATTAGCCACCAAAAATCATTTTTAAGGATATTGAATCAGAATCCAAGTTAATAGTACAAAATGAAAAAAATAGCTTATATAGGATTTGGAAGTTTAGGAAAACAGATATCAGCCTTTATTAAAGAAAGAAACAAGGATAAAAATTTATTTGAAATTTACTTCGATGATAATTTAACTGGGACAAAAAATAATGCCTATCCTTTTAATAATTTTTTTGATGAACGGTTTGCTGATTTTGATTTTTATGTTTGCCTTGGGTATAAGAATCTGTCAATTAAAAAAGAAATTATCAGGAAACTATTAGAAGCCAGCAGATCAGCACCTTCATTTATTCATCATTCATCTTACGTTCATCCTTCAGCTACTATTGGCAAAGGTGTAATTATCTACCCGGGATGTATTATAGACCAGAATGTTACTATTAAAGATTGTGTAATATTAAATAACTCAACTGTTATATCTCATAATTGTACTATTGGAGAGAGTTGTTTTCTTGCCCCGTCAGTAACTTTTTCTGGAAACGTAACTATAGGGTGTTGCAGTTTTGTTGGTAGTGCAAGTGTTGTTACAAATGATATTGCAATTGGAAGTAATGTTGTAATTGGTATTGGATCGGTTGTTACTCAAAGTATTGAAGATAACATTCATTGCATTGGAAATCCTTTAAAAATTTTATCAAAAAAAATTGTTTTAAAATAGACAAGTATGATATCATTCAACCAACCATATTTAACAGGAAGAGAAACAGAATTTATTAAAAAAGCAGTAGAAGAAGAAAGGAAAATATCAGGTAATGGGATTTATTCCCAAAAATGCCAGCATTTTTTTGAGGAAAGATATTCATTTGCAAAATGCCTTTTAACCACCTCGTGTACTGATGCCCTTGAAATGGCTGCTTTATTGACTAATATTGAACCTGGCGATGAAGTAATTGTGCCATCATTTTCTTTTGTCTCGACTGCTAATGCATTTGTGTTAATTTGGTATGAAAGTGAGACACTTTTATTTTACTTGCAAATATAAAATCATATTTATAATTTTAAAAAAATTATAATAAATTTTAGCGATTATGTCACTTTTTATATCAAATTTTTGATTTCACCAAATCTTTTTTTTAAT
>JACQWN010000674.1 GCA_016209245.1 Bacteroidia bacterium | reverse complement strand
ATGAAAATTTCTTTTCTGATTATTATGGGTTCTTTGACTATAATTACCGTATCGTAGATAATTGTATCCGGGGAAGAAGCATGTATGCTGTCCGGAGTTTTTTTCAGAATGCTATCGGGTTGAAATTGAAATACAGATAAGCCTTTTGGAGGTATAATAATAAAACCTATCTGGAACAATGCCATAAGAAGAGTTAAGTGCCTGGTTATTAACGGCATATTTCCTCAATTTTTTCCATTCACTAAACGGGTAAAGGGGTGGTAAGGATACTAATTATTTCTCTTATTCCGTCGGTTTTTAGACTTTATCGTATCGTACTGATATATTGTATCCTGTTTTATCAGATATATGGTTTTTACTTTTGTGGTTGATTTTGTCGAATCTATTTGGTTTTCGGTATCTCTATTATCAATATTGATTTTTCCTGATTGTAAGCTATTAGCAGCAGGTACCGTCGGTTCTTTATCAATTGATTTTTCCTGATCCGATGATTTCGAGCCGGATTTAATATTATTAATTTTTGAATTACCAACATCATTTTTGTGAATTTCAGGAATGTTTGAATTTTGTCCGGAATTCTTTAATATGGAGGTTTGAGGTACATTATTACTGTTTTCGCCATTATTAGATGTATTACCGCCGGCGGTTGATTCATTATTACTGGTTGATGGTTTTATTTCGGAATTTTGTTTGCTATCATGAGAAGGAGTATTGATTTCCGTCTGCGATTCATATATGATATCCTGTAAAGATGTCTTTGGTATAGTATCTTTTTCTGTTGAAAAATCAGAAAATATTAAATGTAACGAGATAGCGGCCCCGGTAATTAAAATTGAAACAATAGTTATAAAATAGTAAATGTTAAAATGAAACACGCCGAATTTCAGAAAGTTCAGCTTTGTCAACTTTGATGATAGCCCTTGCCATTCACTTGTTTTAAGAGGAACTTCAAGCTCGTGTAACGATTGTTTGAACAGATTTTCTATGTTGTCTTTTTCAATCATTTACTAGCAAATTTATAAATTTATCTTATACAGACACGGTGCACCGTGTCTCTGCATCGCCGACATCCTGTACAGACACGGTGCACCGTGTCTCTGCATCGCTACCTACTAAGCTTATCAATGCTCATTTTATATAATTCTTCCTGTAGTATTTTTTTTGCTCTCAGCAATCTGGTTCTGCTTGTATTTTCATCAATACCAATTAGTTGTGCAATTTCTTTATGTGAATATTCTTCAATTGCAAACATATTAAAAACAATTCTGAAATTTTCAGGAACTCTATTCAATGCACCAAGCAATTCTTCACGTGAAAATTCAGCAGATTTAATCAGGCTATAATCAATTCTGTTCTCATTAATATCCGACCGGTCAATCTCTTTATCAGCACCGACATCGTTTTCTTCATCTGCATGAAGAATATTTCTTTCGTTAATTTCATCAATACCGGCATGATATTGATGTTTTTGATTTTGATGATAATGAGTTATAGCGGTATTGACTATAATTCTTTTAATCCAGCCCTCAAAAGAACCTTTTGCTTCAAATTGCCTGATATTTGCGAATACCTTTATAAAACCATCCTGCAAAATATCACCGGCTTCGTAGGAATTGTGTGCATACCTGAGGCATATCGCTTTCATCTTGGGAGCGTATTTGTCATATAATATCTTTTGTGAATGCTTATTATAATTTTTGCATCCTTTTATTATTTCCTCAACGCTACACATCAATTCTTACTTAATAGACTAAAAAAAATCAAAATGTTCCCGCCATTTTGCGGGCAGGTTTTAGTTCCGTATAATCCATGCTAAAATTGGGGCGAACACCTTTTTCCGCCGCTTTATTCGACAGAATTTAATATCGTTCGCTATGGTTTTTATACCATGTAGCTGCCAGTTATAATTATTTTATCCTATTATTTTAATAGCAAATTCTTTGAAATAATCGGATATTTGAATAGATGTCTCTATTTCTTCTTTTGAATTATCTCTTTATTTTCGTTCATATACGATTTTTGAAGTTTTAATCGCTGAGTGTATAAATGAATATTTTTGATCTTTTTCTTGCTCAAATTCTTGATTTGTATAAACAAGGATATCAATTGGAACCATTAATCCAATTAATGATTTATATATATCAAAACTTCTTCTATGTCTTGGCAATTCAGTATCTTTAATAATTAATAAATCCAAATCACTACTATTATTTGACGTCCCGGAAGCGTAGGAACCGAATAATATTATTTTATCAGGACTGTAATTTAAAGCAATCCTTGTAATAATATCATTTATTTTTGTAGAATCTATCATAATCAGAAAATAATGTATGCCCTGCATGAGCAGAACACACCTGCCCCCCAAGCGCTATAAAAATTTCAAAAATACAAATAAATTTTTAGAAAGCAAAACGGCGGGTGTTTTTTCCGGAGCGCGAACATCCTTATCTTAAACAACGGCAAATGTATTATCGGAGAAAAGAGCGAAAATGCTGATACCTGGCGAACAGCCATATGCGTGACCCGAATGGGAGTTTATCCCGAATTTATTTCGGGAGTGGTCGTGCCTTCATTTCATTACGGCAGATAAATGTGAGAACCCCTCCCCGTCGGTTCATGTTTCGACATGCTCAACACAGCGTCTGGCGGGGCGATTTACTAGATTAGCGGTAGCTTTAATATTCTATTGCACATTTAGCACAACCTATGCCTTTTAAATGAGCATTTGGATATTGTTCCGACCAACCGTGAATCTGGCAACGGATAATAACTTTCGTTTTATTATTTATATAGGATGCCTTGCTGTAATCATATTTATTTATACCGTGTTTTGCTTTTGCCTGCTTTATAAATTCTTCAGTCAAAGATTTTGACGTTGGAAGATTATTTGGATTTTTCTTTTTTAACAATGAACAAAGTGGACATTCAGTACCTTTCAAATGGCTGTTTGGTGTCTGCTGAAAATCACCGTGAAGTTTGCAAGTAATAGTTACAGGTTTATGAGCACTTTTATATTCTACTTTGTTGTAAGTGTAATAATTTTTGTGAATAAAGTTTGCTTTGTCTATGAACTCAACTGTAGATGGGCGATGATTACCAGAACATTTTTTGCATTTATAACCGTTTAAGTGTCCACCCGCACTTTGCCAAAATGAGCCGTGTTCTTTGCATATTATTTCTACTTTGCTTTTTGTATTAGTATAGATTGTCTTGTTATAATCATATTTGTCACCGTGAATTGATTTTGCTCTTTCAATAAATTCTTTTGTGTCGAGCGGATTACTTCCTCCGCAAATTGGACAGCCACCTTTTACAAGATGTCTATGTGGCTTTTGAAAAAATGTACCATGAGTTTTGCAAAGTATTTCAACTTTTGTTTCGTAGTTTTTATATTTTACTTTTGAATAGTCGTATCTATCGCTGTGAATTTGTCTTGCTCTCGTAATAAATTCGTCTTGCGTAAGTTTTTTTGTCCCCCCGCACGATGGGCAACCGATGCCTTTCATATGGTGATTTGGAGTAATTGAAAAATCACCATGAAGTTTGCAAACAATAATTACTTTTTGTTTACTATGAACATAATTTGTTTTGGAATAATCAAATTTATTTCCGTGTATGCTTGGCTTTTTCTAAAAATTATTTTTGTGTTAGTAATTTACTCATCAATATCGCAGTTGTTTATTCTTCTGAGTAACTTTCATATATTTCTTCAAGTCGTTTTTCTAATTTATAAAAAGTTGCATTTACATTTCCGTCTGTGAATGGAATGTAAATTAGTCCATGTAAATCAGAGTTTATTTCTACAGATTTTTCTTTCAGTATTACTGTATCTTCTCTGTCGTCAAATACTCCGAAGCAATAACCAATTTCAAATAAAACATTTTGTCTTGCT
>JACQWN010000297.1 GCA_016209245.1 Bacteroidia bacterium | reverse complement strand
AGTGCCCACCTATAAATAATATCCGATAATTATGTTTAATAGTATCATTTATTAAATCTCTCCATTAAAATTTATAGCCTTACAACGAAATGTATATCAAATTAGTAAAAATATTTATTTTTGTTTTGGATTTTAGTACAATTATACTTATCTTTGCACAAAAAAGTTTAATTGTACCAAACTACATTATGCAAAGAACAGATATACAGGCAATTAAGAGATTTATATTGTCAAAGACAATTGTGACATATAAAGAGATCCGAGAATATATTGGAAATATCTCCAGAATGACAATAATACGTCGGCTAAGAGAATTGTCATATTTATCCAGTTATTCGCATACTGGAAAATATTATACCATTGACTCAATACCAAAGTTTTCAGAAGCAGGATTATGGAATTATAATTCAGTGTATTTTTCAAAATTTGGCACCCTGATTAATACATGTCAATATCATGTAAACAATTCTGAATCCGGATATTCAATACGAGAATTACAAGATATATTACATGTAGATGTTAAGCTTTCTTTAATAGAATTACATAAGCGAGGTAAATTATATCGTGAGAAATGCAGAGGCGGATATGTTTATTTTAATAAGCATTTTCCACGCAGAAAGCAGCAATTAATCATACGTTATTCACAAAATGAAGCAACCGTTTTGAATATCGGAAAACTATCAAGCCAAGTTATTACAGATGAATTAAAAGCTGCAATAATATTGTTTTACAGTATATTGAATGAAAAGCAAAAAAGATTATATGCAGGGTTGGAATCAATAAAAATTGGACATGGAGGGGATAAACTAATATCCCAATTATTAAAAACTGATCCTGAAACAGTTAGTAAGGGCAGAAAGGAATTAATAAGTAGTAAATTTGAAAAAGACAGAGTTCGCAAGCAAGGAGCCGGAAGACCGGAAATAAAAAAAAACTCCGGATATAATTGAAAAATTAGAACAATTACTTAAATTTGACACCGCTGGCGATCCTATTACCGGTATAAAATGGACAAAAATAACTACCGAAAAAATTGCAAATGAACTTAAAAATGAAAGTATATACGTAAGTTCAGATACAATAGGAAAGTTATTGAAAGATATGGGGTATTCATTAAAAATCAATTACAAAAAAATAGAGTCTAATCCCAAAAAGTCCACACTTGAATCGCGTAAAAAAAGAGATCAACAATTCAAGTACATTGGTCAAATGCGGGAATCTTTTATTATGCAAAACAATCTGATGATAAGTGTAGATTCAAAAAAGAAGGAATCAGTTGGGAATTTCAAAAATCAAGGAACTATATGGTGTAAAAACCCAAAAGAAGTAAATGTTTATGACTTTTTGAGTTTAGCATCTGGAGTGTTTATCCCTTATGGTATTTATTGTATTAACACAAATACAGGTTTTGTTGTTGGAGGAATTTCCTATAATACGGCAGAACTTGCAGTAAACGCAATTGAGAAATGGTGGAATATGGTGACTAACAAGATATGTTCAGAATATAAATCTTTGCTAATACTTGCTGATGGTGGGGGAAGTAATGGTTCTAAAAATAAATTATGGAAGCTTTCAATTCAAAATAAGTTGTGCGATAGGTATGGAATTAATGTTACTGTTTGTCACTATCCTCCGGGAACTTCAAAATACAACCCAATTGAGCATCGTTTATTTAGTGAAATCAGCAAAAATTGGGCTGGTGAGCCACTCAAAGATTATGAAACAATTTTAAACTATATTAATACAACGAAAACCAAAACAGGCTTGCGAGTAAAAGCTATTTTAGATGAAACAAATTACAAAAAGGGAATAAAAGTTTCTGATGGTGTGATGGCAAAAATCAACATAAAATACCACGAGGTTAATCCGCAATGGAATTATACAATTTATCCTTCATAAAATCGGATTTTATTTTTCGGCGAACCTTAAGAGCGGGATAAAGTAACACGAATTTTTAGACACACACCATACGAGATGAAAATTAATAGAGATTTACAGAGGAATTTGTTGCTTTTTATAAACGCTGTCAGGAGCTTCGCACGCTGACAGGTTGATTTCCTCAACCTGACAGAGTCTGGAAGACCTGTCAGTGTTTCTATTCCAACAAGAATAAAGATGATTCGCGGTTAGAGGATAAGGAGAAAATTTCAGATTAATTAAAAAGAATATTAATAGGAATAGTTTGCTTAACTTTTACCGGCCTTCCCCCTTGTTTACCAGGCGTCCAAGGCGGCAATGATTCAATTACGCGAACGGCTTCTTTATCAAGAGTCGCGTCTAAACTACGTACTACTTCTACATCCCGAACTTCGCCGTTTTCATAAATTACAAATTGAACATACATTATTCCTGAAATACGAAGTATTTGGACTATTTCCGGAATTTCTAAATGTTCCTGAACATATTTTATTAATGCTTCATCACCGCCTGGAAATGTAGGAGGTTCTTCTGTAACAATATATATCTTGTCTTTATCACTTATATCATCAATGACATCACTTTTTTTATCCCCGACATTTTCATCAGGAATATTAACAGGTGGATTATTATTATTATTTGCAACCAAATCGTCAATTGAAGCAATTTTAATATCATCTTTAACTGTATCAACTATAATAGGGGCAATAAATTTTACTTGTTGTTCGAGCGAAGGAGGCGGTGGCTGAGGGAGAGGAGGTTGTATAGCTTCAATCTCATCATCAGGAAGAGTAATATCAGAAAGGTTCGCTTCCCAGAAATGTGTTACAATAACTTCTTTATTTTTATTTAAGCTTGCCATTATAAATGGAGGTATGATAATAGCAAGAATAAGAATAATTGATACAATTAAAGAAGTAATTACATGTTTTCTGTAAATTCTTCTTAAAATAAAAGCTCCATACTTTTTGTTTCGTTTTTCAAAGACTATTTCATCAAGTCTTTCTTTATCAAATAATGCCATAGTTGTATAATTTTTGGTGTATTAAAAAAAATACAAATAATATGCCATAAAAGGATAGGTTCGTTAATGCAAGTCGAAAGGTAAACTATAAATTTCTAAAAAGGGGAAAGAATATTCAGAATTTCTGAATAGAAAAATGTATCCTGATTGTTGACTAGTTCAAAGCGAAATTAATGGGGATTGTAAACATTACCCTTACGGCTTTGCCTCTTTGTTTGCCGGGTGTCCATTCAGGTAAAGATTCAATGACGCGGATAGCTTCTTTATCAAGGCTTGGGTCAACACCTCGCATTACTTTTACATCCTGAATTTTTCCATTTTCATTAACTACGAATTGGACATATACTTTTCCGGAAACACCAAGTTCACGGGCTACCTGAGGGTATTCGATATGCTCTTGAATATATTTCAGCAATGCCTCTTCACCGCCGGGGAATACAGGCATCTCTTCAACGACAATAAATACAGGAATTTCTTCTTTCACTTCAATAACTTCGCTTGTTTTCTCTTCAACAATTTCTTCGGTGATTACGGCTTCGTTGGTAGTAGTAGTAACTATATCTTCGGTAGTAGCGATTTCGACTTTTTCTTCAACCGTATCAACAACAATGGGGGCGGTAAATTTAACCTGCTGTTCAAGTGCAGGAGGCGGTGGTGGTGGTGGGGGGGGCGGGGGTTCTTCTTCGTCAACAGGCATATCCAAATCGGCAAGATTCGCTTCCAAATTCTGTGTTACAAGAATCTTTTTATCTTTATTTAAGCTTGCCATTATAAACGGAGGAATAATAATAGCAAGAATAACAAAAACTGAAATAATTAATGATGTAATTACATATTTGCGGTATATTCTTCTTAAAATATATGCTCCATACTCTTTGTTTCTTTTTTCAAAGACTATTTCATCGAGTTTCACTGTATCAAATAATGCCATAATAAATTAATTAATGTAAAAATTAAAGACAAAAATTATGCCATTAATAACCACTATATTATTTGTTTTTATTGATAAATTCATCTAATAATTGTTGTTCAGCAGGTAAAAGATCAACAACAGCATATGTTCGTACATTAGTAATAGCCATCTCATCAATTATATCAACAAAATTTTTGTAAGTAACATTTTTATAACATTTAATAAGGACAATTGGACCGGCTTCGTCTTCGGATTTGAATTTTTTAATCTGATATTCCAAATAATCTTTTTTATCCATATCGCCTTTGTTCAGATTTTCAATTTTTTTGGTAAATTCTTTAATTTTTGCCGAATCAATATATGCAGTATCGGCTTTCAAAATCTCTATTTTTCCGGTAAGGCTTTTGATTTCGCCTTTTATCCAATCTTTTGGTATTTCAAGTTTTCCTTTTTTTGCTTCATCTTTTATATCCTGTATTTTTTTGAAAAGT
>JACQWN010000673.1 GCA_016209245.1 Bacteroidia bacterium | reverse complement strand
ATTGCCCAGAAGTAAAAATAATTATGGAACTTCTACGAAGTTCTTTTGAAGATGCAATGTTCTGTCCGGTTATAATAATGAAACATCTATGATGTTAATCGGAAAATTGATAATACTTTTTTAACTTCGAAGAAGTTGCAGTTTAATTATATTTAAATTTATTTGATATTTTTGAGGGGAATTTATCCCCATGAAAATCCCTGTTTAATTGACAGATATACAACGTGATGCGATTTTAATATTGGGTGCTTTGGGTGCTGCAAGTTATATTTGCACCATGTTTATTAGGAAAACCAAGAACCGTAGTGGATCAGTAAGTATTCAAATAGTCCACAAAAACAGGATGCGCAACAATAAAGTCATAAAGACTATTGGTTGTGCCAGGTCTTCCCATGACGAAGTACGACTATTATTGCAAGCCCAGACGGAATTGAATCGTTTGCAGGGAATGCAAATTTGTGTTTTGAAGCATCAAAGGAAGACGATTATAGGATACCTGGATTCTCAAAAGATGGCAAATACCGAAACGATTATTAAACAAAAACAGTATCAAATTATCACCAGAAAAAGCAATTGATGAGATTAAAGAGATACGGCAATTACGGTTTTTATTGCTCATATTCGACCGATGGGGAGAGAAGGTATTTGAGACGACTGTTTTCAACTCCGAAACCCATGAAAGCGAGGGCTGGGACGGGCATATAAAGGATAGGCGGCAACCGCCGGTTAACGGGACTTATACATGGTTGGTAATATTTTTCGATAATAAGGGAACGAGACATGAAGCAGCAGGTGCAGTTACTGTAATAAGATAATTTTGGATTTTATTTTCTCACAAATTCTTTCCTGACTGCTGGAATCCCTTGTTCAAGAATTAAAAATTTATTCGTCATCCTTTCTATGTTCCAATTGCCATCAGTAAATTGGTCGAAATTAACAATACTGATAAAATACTTGTTAAATTCTTCTTCAAGATAATAGAAAGCTGTATCATACATATCCTGACTACCCTCCTTGTACCAAATATATATTGTATTATCGGGATTAAATGTCCAGATAGGTGGTCCTTGCAATGAATCGGAAACCGAAAATGCAATGATTTGCCAGCTTCCGATAAGCTTCTCTTCTTTCATCTTTTTACATGAAATATGAGATAGCAGAATACACGATAATACAAGTACTATATATATTTTAAAAGTACAAGTGTTATATAAATTCATGAATTTAATATATTAAGAATTTTGTAAATATAATATTTTTTCTTAATTTTTTTGTTAGTGTCTGTCTATAAAGTCAAAAAACTTATCCCAAATGTGTTAATGTGTTATTGTGTTAATGTGTCTACGTGAACACTTTAACACATGAACACGTGAACACATTTTTATATGTTATTTAAAGAACGCTATACTAGTTAATGTAAAGGATTAATAATATTTACTTCAGAAAATTTGGAAATAATATCAGATGTAGAATATCCTTTAACAAAATCAATAGTAATAATTTCACCGCCGTTATTATGGACTAAATCGGCCCCGACAATATCATTTATTGAATAATCGCTACCTTTTACCAATATATGCGGTTTTATTATTTTTATCAATTCATAAGGAGTTTCCTCATCAAAGATAATAATATTAGTGATAAAATAAAATGACGCAAGAACTAATGCTCTTGAATACTCATCTTGTATTGGTCTTCCGTTACCCTTAATCAGCCGGATTGAATTATCTGAATTTAATCCGACAATCAAAATATCTCCCAATGAAGCCGCTTTTGCAAGATATTCAACATGCCCCCGATGAATAATATCAAAACACCCGTTTGTAAAAACAATTTTTTGCTCTTTAAATTTCCAATAGCTTAATATTCTCGGAAGATTATCTTTGGATATTATCTTTGATTTTATTATTTCAAGCATATCTCTATGCGGAGCATTCATAAATATATATTAATTAATGTTGCAAAGTTAAAATATTAACAGTTAAAAACAAAAATTAAAAACTTATATTATCTATTAACCTTACTTCACCTGCCCATACCGCTATACATCCGATTTGTTTTCTGTTTTCTTCCCATTCGGTTGTATCAATCAAAGTTTGTGAATCAACAATGCTAAAATATTCTACTTTCAACTCATTATCTGAATTTATTCTGTCGGTTACCCATTTAATCAGTTCACCGGCAAGCATGGAATGCTTTTTATTCTTTGCTTCTGATAAGGTTCTGAAAATTAAAGGCGCGGATTTCCTTTGAGAAGGATTTAACAAAAGGTTTCTTGAACTCATTGCAAGACCATCTGTTTCCCTGACAATAGGACATTCCACTATTTTTATTGGTAAATCCATTTGTTCAACCAGCTTTTTGATAATTGTCAGTTGCTGAAAATCTTTTTCTCCAAAATATGCTTTATCCGGACGGATTAGGTTAAAAAATTTACTTACTATTTGTGCAACTCCATTAAAATGTCCTTTCCTGTACTTCCCTTCCATGACTTTATCTAAGGTTCCAAAATCAAAAATTCTAGTGTCCGGTTCCGGATACATTTCATATTCGTCCGGGTTAAAAACAATATCTTTCTCTGTAAGAATGTTTTGCAGCAACGCAATGTCATTTTCGATTATTCTTGGATATTTTTCAAAATCTTTCCTTTCATTAAATTGTGCAGGATTGACAAAAATACTGACAACAGTCACATCATTTTCTGTAAAAGATCTTTTTACAAGTGATAAATGACCTTTATGCAAAGCGCCCATTGTCGGCACAAAACCAATAGACAGGCTATTTGCACGAATATTTTTTAATTCTTCAATTAGCGGTTGTTTTTTATAAAATATTTTCATTTTAAAATTCCTTTGCAGGCTTTCATATCTTCAATCCTAGTATGGTTATGTCGTCTGTCTGTTCGTATCTGGTGGTGAGCCCTTGGTTCCTCAGGGTAAGCTCCGTCGAACCATTTGTTTCGTATCCTTGTATCCAGTCCTCTATAGTCTTGTCCAATATTTCTCTTTGTTCTTCCATTGATTTAATCTGTTGAGACATGCCGGGTTGAGACATGCCGGGGCATGTCTGTACCAATAATTTCTTAAATCGTTTTGACAGGAATTTTTTACCGTTCGGACCGCCAAACTGATCCTGGTAACCATCGCCCGCCAGATAGATAATATCGCCTTTATTCAATTTTAATTCGTGCAGAATAAATTTATCCATCCTGTCATATATGCCGATAGGCATCTTATCCGCTTTTATTTCTTTTAATTCAATCGGTTGTGCCCGACCCGCAAGGCTTGTCCTGAGCGGTGTCGAAGGGTCACCTTTATTAGAACTACTGCCGTTGCATTGGTTATTATCTTCGGTAACATGACCTTGCGGGTCAAGGGCAACCGATTGAATTAAAAATAAAGGATTATTCGCTCCCGACCACTGCAATTCTAATGTTTTCAGGTTTATTGAACATAAT
>JACQWN010000124.1 GCA_016209245.1 Bacteroidia bacterium | reverse complement strand
ATCAATTCACAATCCTGAGCATCCGGATATCAATATAAATAAAACCGCAATTAAAAAAGTTGCAGAAATAATTGACGAAGCTCAAATTACACCCGAAGAACGTAATAATGCAAAAATTGATGAATCCCGAAGAATAGCTAAGGAAATTTATATTAAATTTGCGAAAAGAGAACGTGATTTTGAAATAGCAAAAAATGCAAAAGCAGAAGGATTCGATATACAAACAATTGCAAAAATTACCGGGTTATCAATAGAAGAAATAGAAAAAATATAAACCCAATTTAAATAATTACATAAAATGCTGAAATATTAAATCAAAAGGGTTTAGCTTTTATTCTTGCTGCCGAAAACTGGTAATTTTCAACTACTGCAAGTGTAATAAGTGAAACGCTCACGCGACAGCGTGGGCTAAACTTATTTGCAGTAGTGGGTATACCAGTACCTCGGTAGCGGATAAGGTTAATAGCACCACGCTTTTTTATTTTATAAACTCTCCTTTTTGGGGCTGAAGGGGAAAATAATAATATTATTATGAGAAAATTTTTACTTGTTATAGCCATTGCAGCAATTACAAACTGCAACGCGCAAATGGTAGTGGACACCTTCTACTTCACCGGCTCACAGCAAATTTTTGTGGTGCCCAGTGATGTTGACTCTTTAGTTGTTTATATTCGAGGGGCAGATGGGGGAAGTCCATCAGGGGGTGCAGAAGGAGGAATGGGTGGGTTAATATATGGAACGATTAGTGTCACACCTAGTGAAACCCTATCTATTTATGTTGGTGGTACAAATGGATACAATGGTGGTGGAACTGGAGGTAATTGTTCAGAAAATTCCGCTGGTAATGGAGGTGGTGCATCAGATATAAGAAGGGGAGGAACTGGATTAAACAACCGATTTATTGTTGCAGGTGGAGGAGGTGGAGGAGCTAAGGGAACTTGCTGTTCATCTCCCATCGAAGGCGGAGATGGAGGTGGTATTACAGGTTATACTTGCGGATGTTCCGGTTGTGGTGGAGGTGGAACTCAATTAACCGGAGGTTCGGGTGGTAGTGGGTCATATCCAGGAGCAGTTGGAAATATAGGAAATGGTGGTAATGGAGGAATATATAATTGTACAAGTAATTATGGCTTTGGAGGAGGTGGTGGTGGTGGTTATTATGGTGGAGGTGGCGGCGCAGGTATGAGCACGGGTTGTGGTAGTAATAATTCACCCGCAGGAGGAGGTGGTGGTTCTAGTTTGATACCACAAGGATGTATAACTGTTACTGCTGTTCAAAGCGGAAACGGTTTGGTTATTTTAAAATACAATTCTTCTTCCGCATGTAAGGGTACAATGACATGGGGTGGAACAACGGTTAATGCCACATGTTTTGGTTGTGAAGATGGCAATATTGATCTTTCAGTAACCACTACAAATCAACCAATTACTTTTCAATGGAATACGAGTGCAACTTCTTCAAACATCAATAACCTTTTTGCTGGCTATTACTCTTGTGCTATAACTGATTCTGCAGGTTGTAGCATTTTCCCCTATTTTACAATAACACAACCGCAACCATCATTTCCTTTATATTTTCAAAATGTTTATGGAATGGGAAGCGATACTGGTAACTCAATTATTCAGACAATCGACAGTGGTTTTGTAGCTGCCGGTTCTCGCAGTGGTAAAGTATATGTTCAAAAAATAGATAAAGCCGGCTATATTCAATGGTCACATACTTATGATGATATTGTAATGAACCTTTGCGCCACAAGCGCTGCCCATTCAATTAAACAAACTTTTGATGGTGGGTATATTGTAACAGGTTTTTGTAGTACTGATATATTTTTACTCAAGATTAATTCCAATGGTGTTTATGAGTGGGGAATAACTTCACTGGTAGATAATCCGGAAAATAATTCCTCCGACTATGCATCTTCAGTTATTCAAACTTCAGATAGTGGCTATGTAATTGCCGGAGCAACAAAAGCAATGAAATGTTCTGGCGTTCAATCGTGTTCTTCAAGTTCGTTTGCTATTACAAAATTTAATATTAATGGCAGCATAAATTGGTACAAATTATTTCACACTGGTTGTTACAACTGCAATAGTGGAATGTGGCCCAGGTCTGGCTCTGCAAAATCTATAATACAAGCACCTGGGGGATTAGTTGCAGCAGGATGGATGGATATAGAAAATAGACAAGTAGCTCTACTCAAGATAGATAATAATGGTAATGTAATAGGTTCTCAAACCTATGGTGGTTCTGGCAGTATGGATGAAGAAGGTAATTCAGTGGTGCAAACCACCGATGGCGGTTTTTTAATTGCCGGTTATACTAAATCCTTTGGTGCAGGAAATTCGGATTTTTATTTAATAAAAACCGCAGCCAGTGGAAATGTCCAATGGAGTAAAACTTATGGTGGAACAGATGCGGATGTGGCTTATAGCGTAAAACAAACCCCTGATGGCGGCTATATTGTCCTGGGGGAAACAAAAAATTTCGGCAGCGGTTGGGGTAATGCAGATATTTACCTTCTCAAAACCGATGCTTCCGGTAATTTAGAATGGGCAAAGGTATATGGTGGCTATGAAAATGAGCAAGCACGCGAAATACAGGTATGCACCGATGGCGGATATATAATTGCCGGTACAACAAATTCTTACGGCAGTGGTACCAGCGATATATATCTTTTGCGCACTGATATAAACGGAAATCTGCCCGGCTGTGAACCTACAGATGTTACTGCCCTAACTCAAATTGCTAATGCTGCAACTGTAACTTATATTCCTACTCTTACAGAGCAATCTTACACAGGTGAGAATGATATTTTTTTAACACATTCATATGCAAACACCCCTTGGGTTTCGCCTTCCATTTCTACAGCAATGTCTTCTACTGGTGAGAGTGCTTGTCAAAGCAGCGATGGCGCAGCATCTGTAAACGCCTCTGATGGAACCGCTCCTTACGCCTACTATTGGAGCAACGGAGCAAATACTTATCAAGTCACAAATCTCACATCTCAAATCTATTCCGTGACCGTTACTGATTCTAAAGGTTGCGCCAATAAGGATAGTGTGACAGTTTTCGGTTTCACGCCTCCATCGGTTTCGGTTGCCACCATTGCCGAGAGCGCCTGCCTCGCAGCAGATGGCATTGCAGCGCTCACTGTAACAGGTGGTAATCCACCTTATTCTTTTGCGTGGTCAAACCTGACAGGTTTTGAAAACCTGTCAGGTTTAACTGCGGGCGCTTATTTTGTTACTGTTACCGATTCTGTCAACTGCACGGTGAAAGATACAGCGGTAATCGCTGGCTTTACTCCGCCAATTATTACTCTTACTGGTGTTAATCCTTCGGGCTGCGGGGCAAGTAATGGAGCGGTGATTCTGAGCATCAGCGGAGGGCAATCCCCTTTCATTTATCAATGGAACACAGGATCCTCCACGCAAAACCTCACTAATAAACCCGCAGGCGTTTATGCCGTTTCGGTTACCGATAACAACGGCTGTCTTGTAACTGGCAATGTGCAGTTAACAGACCCATCTTCGCTTGCAATAAATGTTTCTTACACTGATGTTACCGTTTGCGGTGGCAATGACGGAACTGCTTCGGTTACTGCAACAGGAGGCAATACTCCATATACTTACCAGTGGTCAAACCTGACAGGTTTTGGAAACCTGTCAGGTTTATCCGCAGGTAATTATGCCGTCACCGTTACTGATAATTCCGGATGCACACGTGTGGGATATGCTGTTATTACCACCCCGCAATCGCTTGTATTGACGGTTACCACCACAGCAGCCAATTGCGATTCCGCCAATGGTTCGGCATCCATCACCGCTTCGGGCGGCACCAACCCATATTCCTATTTGTGGAGCAATGGCGCAAACCTGACAGGTTTTGGAAACCTGTCAGGTTTATCAGCAGGAATCTATGTAGTTACCGTAACCGACTCCATCGGCTGTAGCGGCTCAACGGCTGTTCCTGTAAGCAACAGCAGCGGTCTCACCGTTGTTCCCTCAGTAAATAATACTTCTTGCTACGGTAACAGCAATGGCTCCATTTCTCTCAGCGTAAGCGGTGGTAATGCACCATACTCTTATCAATGGAGCAACGGCTCATCTTCAAATGCTGCTGCCAATTTGCAAGCAGGACCTTATGAGGTTACAGTTACCGATGCAGATACCTGTATGGTAGCTCTCAGCATCTATGTAGGACAGCCGCAGCCAATCATTGCCAATGTTTCGGTAAATAACGCCACCTGCGGCTCTGCCGATGGAATTGCTTCGGTATCTCCTTCGGGCGGCAATTCCCCTTATTCGTATTTCTGGAGCAATGGAGCGAGTACATCCGTGGTTGCAGGACTTGCAGCAGGCATTTACGCTGTTTCGGTAGTTGACAGTTTAGGTTGCGGAGCAGCCGCTTCGGCTGTAATTGGAGAAAATGGCTCGCCCAACATCACTCTTAATGCTATTGCACAAAACAGTTGCGGCAGCGGGGGCGGCAGCATTGATATTGCAGTTACAGGAGGCATCCCGCCATACACTTACCAGTGGAGCAACGGAGCTGTAACGCAGGATATTTCAAACCTTTATGCAGGAACTTATGCTGTAACTGTTACCGGAAGCAACGGCTGCAAGGCATTGGCAACATACACCATCACAGGTCAGCAGCCGCAGCAGCAACCGGTTTGTCTTGTAACTACCGATGCAAACAGTTGTAATAACATTGTAGTCTGGGAGCGGGTGCAGCTCAGCGGTATTTCCCATTATAACATTTATCGTGAAACCACACAATCGGGAGTATATCAACTGGCGGCAACCATTCCGTTCAGCCAGCTCAGCCAGTTCACTGATATAAATTCCAATGCACAGCTCCATTCCTGGCGTTACAAAATGTCAGCCGTTGACACTTGTGGAAATGAATCAATGGAAAGCCCCCCTCATCAAACCATACATCTTACAGCAAATCTCGGAGTTGGCAATACGGTTAACCTTATTTGGAATCATTATGACGGATTTCTGTATGATACATATTATATATGGCGGTATAAAGCATCAACAGGATGGCTCGTCATTGATTCCATTTCATCAAACCTTAATTCATATACGGATACTATTCCGGGAATAGGAACGGTTAAATATTTTATTGAAGCGCCGAGTCCTGAAGTCTGCACAGCAAGCGCTAAAGCGCAAAATCATAATGGCTCAAGGTCAAATGTCAAATTAAAAAACCTGGCTGGTACAAATCTTATAGCAATAATAAGTACAACTGATGATGGAGGCGCTTGTGACGGAACTGCAAACGCAATGCCAATCGGCGGACAGGCACCCTACACATATCAATGGAGTTCACCAGGTAATCAGAATTATGAAACTGTAACAGAGCTTTGTGAAGGTGATTATTCCGTAACAGTAACGGATGTCAGCGGTGATTTTACGGTACAAACTTTCTCAATAAATGTATGTCCAAAGCCGGAAGCTGATTTTGCAGTATCGCAGACATCGGGAAACGCGCCTCTTCATGTTGATTTTTTTGATATTTCGGCAAATATGCCTGATTCTGTATATTGGACTTTTTATGGCGCAACACCAATAAGCTCAACACTCCCTGAACCGGCAAATATTGTCTATAATTCCATAGGAACATTCACTGTAAAGCTGGTTGCTTCTAATACTTGCGGCAGCGATGTAGAAATAAAGAGTGGATACATTACCGTAACATCTTCGGGAGGTTCTCCTCTGAACACTTACCTGTGGAGCGATTCTTCAGCTACCACCGCTGCAACCGCCGTCAATTTATGCGCAGATATTTACAGCGTAACAGTAATGGATGCTGCCGGCGACAGCTATATTGCAACAGTTCAGATTCCGTTTGTGAATACCTGTCTCGCGCCAATCGCCGATTTTGCAGCAAGTCAGACTAACGGCACAGCGCCAATGACAGTTGATTTCATTGATTTGAGCGATAATGCTCCGGCTTCTTACCAATGGACATTTTACGGAGCAGTTCCGCAAACCGACACTATTGCAAACCCTGTGAGCATTACATACAACACGCCCGGTACATATTCAGTAAAGTTACTCGCTTCTAATTCCTGCGGCAGTGATGTGGAAATAAAGAGCGGTTACATTACCGTAACCTCTTCCGGTGGTTCTCCTCTGTCTGTCGTTATAACTGCTGTTGCCGCCGATTCAGGTAATTGCGAAGGCATTGCCTCCGTCGCTGCAAGCGGAGGAACGTCGCCTTACACTTACCTGTGGAGCGATTCTTTATCTACTTCAACCGCTACCGCCGTTAATTTATGCGCCGGTATTTATAGTGTGACTGTAACGGATGCAGACGGCAATAGTTATATTGCAATGGTTCAGATTCAGCTTGTGAACATCTGTCTCGCACCGATAACCGATTTTGCAGCAAGTCAGACTAACGGAACAGCGCCAATGACTGTTGACTTCATTGATTTGAGCAATAATTCTCCGACTTCTTATCAATGGACATTTTACGGAGCTAATCCGCAGACCGACACGGTTGCAAACCCTGTGAGCATTACATACAACACGCCCGGTACATATTCAGTAAAGTTACTCACTTCTAATTCCTACGGGAGTGATGTGGAAATAAAGAGCGGATACATTACCGTAACCTCTTCGGGAGGTTCACCTCTGACCGCCATTGCAACTGTTGCCGCCGCTGACTCCGGTAATTGCGAAGGCATTGCCTCCATAACTGCAAGCGGAGGAACGCCGCCATATGCTTACCTGTGGAGCGATTCTGCAGCTACAACCACTGCAACCGCCGTTAATTTATGCGACGGTATTTACAGCGTAACCGTAACGGATGCAGACGGCAATAACTATATTGGAACAGCGCCAATGACTGTTGACTTCATTGATTTGAGCGGTAATGCACCTGATAGTTATCAATGGACTTTTTATGGTGGCGCTCCGCAAACTGATACTGTTGCAAACCCTGTAAGCATTACATACAACACTCCCGGAACATATTCAGTGAAGTTACTCACTTCTAATTCCTGCGGGAGTGATGTGGAAATAAAAAGCGGATACATTACCGTAACATCTGCGGGAGGTTCACCTCTGACCGCTGTTGCAACTGTTGCTACCGCTGACTCCGGTAATTGCGAAGGCATTGCCGCAGTAACTGCAAGCGGAGGAACGCCGCCTTACACTTACCTGTGGAGCGATTCCGTCGCTACTGCAATTGCTACCGCCATTAATTTATGCGCAGATATTTACAATGTAACAGTTACGGATGCAGACGGCAATAGCTATATTGCAATGGTTCAGATTCCGTTTGTGAATACCTGTCTCGCGCCAATCGCCGATTTTGCAGCAAGTCAGACTAACGGCACAGCGCCTATGACTGTTGATTTCATTGATTTGAGCAGTAATTCTCCGACATCTTACCAATGGACATTTTATGGAGGCGCTCCGCAAACCGACACTGTAGCAAATCCTGTGAACATTATTTATAATACTTCCGGAACATATTCGGTAAAGTTAATAGCGTCCAATTCATGCGAGAGCGATGTAGAAATAAAAAACGGGTATATCACGGTAATTCAAAACATTGGAATAGAAGAACACCAGGTTTTGGATTTAATGATACAGATTATTCCAAATCCGAATTCCGGAAATTTTATTTTAAGAATAACGAATAATGAAACCGGGCTGACGAATTTCGAAGTAAAAATCCTGAATGTGCTGGGGCAGGAAGTATGGAAAGTCGCCTCCAATGCACATCATCAGGCAATAAACGAAATTCCGGTTAATATTAAACCGGTGACCGGAATTTACAATGTATTGGTAATAACAGAAAAAGGAGTTTGGAATGGAAAAGTAGTGATACAATAAAAGTATGAAAATGGTGGGTAATAACAGGAAAGGTAAAGTACTACAACCACAATGGAAAGGAAACGCAGCATTGCAAATCTTATTCTCCGGCAAGATATTCTTTAATCTCGTAATAAGCCATAACAAGCGCAAGGGCGAGAAATCCAAGCCCTATAATAAGCACTCCTATTTCTCCAATGTCCATAATTACAGTTTTTTATATAATTGTTTAATTCTGATGAAAGAAGTAATGCCAAGTATCACAAAAGTAACAAAAATTATTATTCCCAGCACAATGAACATTAATTCTTTTTTGGTTGCAGGAAAATTTTCGCGCAATAGAGAACTAATAGTTCCTGTTCCAGTTACTGCTATAAAAAAAGCATATATCTTTAAAAGTTCTAACTCGTATTTAAGTTTTTTTTCAATAATGTCTTTATCCATAACCATAAAATAATGAAGCAAAAACACGACAAAGAAAGTAAAATTTATGAGATATCTGTTTATAATATTATTTTTTATTTTACTTACTGATATACAATCAGAAACAGTTTCAGACGATACTGTAGTTGATTCTCTTGAACAGCTTCTTTCCAAAAGTGCAGAGGATACTAATAAAGTTATTGTTCTTTATAATCTTTGCTGCGAGGTAACATCATCCGGCTACAATAAAGCGTTAGATTATGGCAGGCAAGCATTGATGCTTTCTTCAAAGCTGAATTATAAAAAAGGAGAAGCTTATTCGCTTTATCATATTGCAGGTGTTTATAATTATTATCATAGCGCAAACAGGGCTGTTGAATATTTTAATGAAAGCATAAAAGTTTTCAAAAACATCGGGCATTCGTTAGGTATGGCTGTTTGTTATGGTGATATTGCCTCTGTTTACGAATCGGGCATTCGTTAGGTATGGCTGTTTGTTATGGTGATATTGCCTCTGTTTACGAACAACAGAGCGATTATAAAAATGCAATTGAAAATTATCTTCCGGCTCTGAAATTGTATGAAAAGATTAATAATATTGACGGTATCACATTCTGCTTAAATCAACTTGGAAATACCTATTATGCCCTCGGTAAATATGCAAAGGCATTAGAATACTTGAACCAATGCCTGGCTATTGATGAAAAGCAAGGAAATACTGAAGGAATAGTTATGAGTTTAAATAACCTTGCAAACAATTACCAGAAGCTCGGACTGCTTGATACAGCATACACATTACATAACAGGTTGTTAAATATCAGGTTGGAATTGGGCGATAGTTTAGCTATTGCTCAATCACTAGGTAATCTTGGCAGTGTTTTATCGGAACAAAAAAAATATGATAATGCGTTGAAATATTTTAGTAATGCGTTAAAACTTTTTACCAATCTCAAAAAGACTGATGATATTGGAATAAGCTACAATAATATTGCAGAAGTTTACATGAAACGCAGGATGTTTACACAAGCATTAGAGAATGCTATGCTTGGATTACAAGTAGCGAGAGAAGCAAATCTTAAATCAGTCGTAAAAGATATTTACAAAACACTCTCAAAAATTTTTGAACTTCAACAAGATTATGGACAGGCGTTCAGATATCAACAATTATATAATGAAATAAAAGATAGCCTGATTACTGAAGAAAGTACTCGTCTTATTGCTGAAATGCAGACAAGTTTTGAGACCGAGAAAAAAGAAAAGGAAATAGAATTATTAAGTAAAGAGAAAGAATTGCAGAAATCAGCTATCAACCGCAGAAATATTATTATCTGGTCGACTATCGGTGGTTTAATTTTAGTGATTTTTTTCATAGTTTTTCTTTGGAACAGGTTTGTAATTATTCGCAGTCAGAAAAGCATTATTGAAAGGCAAAAAATTATTGTGGACAAAAAAAGTAAGGAACTTCAAACCGCATTATCCAATATTACCGATAGCATTAATTATGCAAAACGTATACAACAGGCTGTATTGCCAACAGGTGAATATGCAAACAATATTCTTAGTGAACATTTCATTTTTTTTAAACCAAAAGATATTGTTTCAGGCGATTTCTATTGGGCTACCCGCATTAACGAATGGCTCATCGTGACAGTCGCCGACTGTACTGGTCATGGGATACCGGGGGCTTTCATGAGTATGCTGGGTGTTTCATTCCTAAACGAAATTGTTCGTAAAAAAGAAATAACAAACGCATCCGAGGTATTAGATCATTTAAGAGTTTCAATAATAGAAGCCTTACAACAAAAAGGAAAAGAAGGAGAACAACAAGATGGAATGGACATTGCTTTTTGTGCAATAAATACTATAACAAGTATTTTACAATTTGCTGGCGCAAAAAACTCTTTATGCATCATTCAAAAGGATAGGCCTAATGAAGTTAAAGAATTAAAAGCGGCCAGAATGCCTGTTGGTATTTACATTGAAATGCCACCATTTCCTCAAAGCGAAATCTCCCTCACCAAAGGTGATATAATATACTTATCTTCTGATGGATATATTGATCAATTTGGTGGTGAAAATAGAAAAAAACTTACAAATAAAAAATACAAAGAAATTCTACTTAAAATTTCAAAAGAACCTATGAATATTCAAAAAGAAATGTTGATAAGAGAGTTTAATAATTGGATAGGAGAAAACGAACAAATTGATGATGTCACTGTTTTGGGCATTAGAATTTGAAATTTCAGATTAACAACATCAATAATTATAAAAAAAGTATATTTCATTATTTACTTATTGCCTTTTTAATGGAACTGTAAGAATATTCATATTTTTTTCTACTTATTTTCAGATGTATGGATACAAAGGATGCCTAAGTGGATTATTGAATTTCTTGGATATCAAATTGTAAATAGTTGTTTTGTGTCATATTCAGGAATAAAGAAAAAAATCCTTTCTCTGCTTCTACATTGGTAATTCTGGCAATCTTGCTTTTCGAAACAAATCCTAGCTCATATAATGGGTTGTTAACTCCAGTTTCAGCATTAATTTGATGCGACTTTTTTAAATAAACTTTTCCTTGGTCTAAATATAATTTATAGATATAAGCTGGGGGAGAACCTCCTGTTCTAATTAGGCAAAAGCCATTGTAATAGTCATCAAAAATGTAATTCTTCTTGGGTAAAATCAAGTTTATAATTTTGTTATAAACTTTTTGGTCATATGTGATACCTCTTTCAATAGGTTTTGCAAGAAATAGCAGTAAGTTATCATTATCAATCCAAGATACATCAAGAAATTTCCATGATTTGCAATAGTGATCGCTTTCAATTTTGCGTTCAAGCAAAACATTATTTTCAAAAATATATATTTTAAAAAAATCTAATTCTTCCTCTTTCTCAGACAATAAAACCATTTTTTTATGAGCGTTATTTACTTCTACTTTGACACATTAGCTGAAATCTTTTGAATATGAATAGTTTATATCTTGTTGTCTTTTAACATGCCTGAGAAATATAAGATCGATCATTTCTTTATTTGTTCGCTTTTTATAAAGAGTAAAGCATATCCA
>JACQWN010000722.1 GCA_016209245.1 Bacteroidia bacterium | reverse complement strand
TGATATATTCAAATTAAAATTTATGAATAAATCAGGTTAGAACAGATGTACATAATAATGTAGAATAATTTGATTTTTTGTAAATTTGCAGACTTCTTAAAAAATTATGAATTTAATTGAAGTCAAAGATAAAAAAACAAAACAAGAGTTTCACGACACTGCCAGGATTTTATATAAAGACGACACAAACTGGGTATGCCCATTGGATATTGAAATTGAAAATATATTTAATCCTGCTGCGAACCGCTGTTTTGAAAATGGCGAAGCATCGAGATGGATATTAAAAGATAAGAATGACAGATTAATAGGCAGAATAGGCGCCTTTTATGATAAAATAAAGGCAAATAAAAATGAATACCCCATTGGTGGCATTGGCTTTTTTGAATGTATCAACGATACGGAATCCGCATTTATATTATTCAGCGCTGCAAAAGAATGGCTTGCTTCAAAAGGGATGCAGGCAATGGATGGCCCTGTTAACTTTGGCGAAAACTTCGTTCATTGGGGATTGCTTGTCGAGGGCTTTGTTCAGCAATCTTATGGAATGCCTTATAATCCGCCATATTATAAAGAACTATTCGAAAAATTTGGCTTCAGAAATTATTTTGAGCAATATACCTATCTGAAAACTCTTGACCAACCCTTTCCTGAACGGCAAGTAAATTTTGCCCGGCATATAGGTTCAAGACCGGAATATTCGTTTGAACATTTTTCTTTTTGTAACAGTAGGAAATATATTAGCGACTTTGTTTATCTTTTCAATGAAATTTGGTCGGATTTCCATGAAGATTATGTACCATTGGAATATAAAGATATAGAAAGCATCCTTTATAATGCAAAACCAATCCTGAATGAAGATTTTATTTGGTTTGCTTATGATAATGGGAAGCCTGTGGGTATAACAGTTGTATTTCCTGATATTAACCAGATAATTAAGAGTTTCAGAGGCAAGCTGAATCTTATTAACAAAATCAAACTTATGCTCAGAAGAAAGAAAGTGACACGCTGCAGACAATTACTTACAGGCATAATTCCATCACACCAGCGAACATTTATTATCGGACCATTATTCCTGAAGCTTATTGATACATTGAAACATCATAATATAAAAGAGCTGGAAATGTCATGGGTTGGCGACTATAATGTTACGGTCAATAAAATTTACCAGACATTAGATATCCCTATAGTCAGGAGACATATTACATACCGCTATTTGTTCGACAAAAATATTGAATTTAAGCGTTTTACAAACGAACAAAGTAATAAGATGAAAAAAATCAGAAAATAATAATTGTGTTATTTGTTTTATTTATATAATTTTGCAGTCCATTTTTGGCATTTTTCAAAATGCTGTAAAAGTAGTTTACAAATATAACGAGTGAATATGACGCTTCGTTGTCCTGCAGACGAACGAAGGTCAAGTGACCTCAAGCCGCTGAGTAGTTGGCGATAATACTTAAATATCAATGGCATATAAATATTTTATAAATTCGTTTTATTTCGTATCTTTGTCTTGAATAAAATCTTAATAAAATGTTAATAGCAAATCCTATATTTGATTTAGTTTTTAAGCGATTAATGGATGATAAAAAAATTGCAAAATTTTTTATAGAAACTCTGATAGAAGAAGAAATAGTTGATGTGCAAATAAAACCGCAGGAATATACTTTTTTCAAAGATTTACAACAAGCGAAAGATCAGGAAAGTTTAGAAAAAATAAAAGAGCAAATCGCCAATCTGATGAGTTTGGCAGTATATCGTTTAGATTTTGTTGCAATTATAAAGACAAAAGAAAACGAACACAAGAAAGTATTAATTGGAATACAAAAAGCCAAAAACCCGATAGATTTAATGCGGTTCAGGAATTATCTGGGCGCTCAATACAGAAAAGAAGATGAAATAGAAACTCCGGAAGGGAAAAAGAATGTTGCATTACCAATAATAACAATATATTTGCTTGGGTTTAAATTACCAGAAATAGATACAGCCGCAATAAAAGTAAACCGTCAATATTTTGATTTAATAACAAGAGAATTCATAAATAAGAAAAGTGATTTTATCGAAAGATTGACACACGACTGTTTTGTAGTACAAATGCAAAGAATAGAACCAAAATTAAGAACACGTTTAGAGCGATTACTAAGTATTTTTGAACAGAATTATTTTATTGATGAAAATGGGATCACTAAAGAGTACAATTACAATATTAAGGACAAAATAATAAACTTAATCCTGTCTGTTTTACATAAAGTGGGAACAGACCCTAAAGAACGTGCAGAAATAGAAAAAGAACAAGAATTTTACAGGATATTGGAATTATCGACAAAAGAAGCGTTTTAAAAGGCAAAAGAATCAGAAAAAATAATATTAGAGAAAAATATTAAATTAGAGGAAAAAGATAAACTCATCGAGGAAAAAGATAAACTCATCGAAGACAAAGATAAACTCATCGAAGAATTAAAACGAAAATTGATATGAAAAAAGATATTCATCCGAAGAATTACAGATTAGTCGCTTTTAAAGACTTATCAAATGAGCATACCTTCATTACCAAATCAGCTGCACAGACAAAGGATAAAATTACAATCGAGGGCGTGGAATACCCCCTCATAAAGATTGAAATTTCAAATACTTCCCATCCATTTTACACGGGAAAGATGAAGCTGGTTGATACAGCAGGGCGTGTTGATAAATATATGCACCGGTACCAGAAGCATATCGAAAAAAAGCAGAAAAAAGTTGATTCATAAAGCCGGATTCGTCAATATTATAGGTAACCCCAATGTAGGAAAATCGTCTCTGATGAATATCCTCGTCGGAGAAAAGCTTTCCATTATCACTTCCAAAGCGCAGACTACCAGGCATCGTATTCATGGTATTGTGAACGGAGAAAATTTTCAGATTATTTATTCAGATACTCCGGGTATTATCAGGCCATATTATAAGCTGCAGGAAGCAATGATGAAATCTGTCAATATAGCCCTGACAGATGCCGATATTATTCTTTATATTACCGATATAAACGATGCGCCTGATAAAAATAAAAACTACATTGAGAAGCTCGGAAAGACAAAGACGCCAATGTTGCTTATAATTAATAAAATTGATTTAATTAATCATGAAGTTCTTGCCGGTTTGACGGATTTATGGGCGCAATTTTTGCCAAAAGCGGAGATTATCGCCGCATCAGCCCTACATCGCATTAATACGGAAAAAATTTTTGATCGGTTTTTTGAATTGCTTCCCGTACATCCTGCATATTATCCAAAAGATACATTGACAGACAGACCTGAACGTTTTTTCGCCTCTGAAATCATACGTAAGAAAATATTGCTCAATTATAAAGAAGAAATTCCTTATTCTGTAGAAATTCGTATTGATGAATTTAAGGAAAGCGCTCAAATACTAAGAATCAGAAGCACGATTTATGTATTAAGGGATTCACAAAAGGGGATAATCATTGGACATAAAGGCGAAATGTTAAAAAAAGTTGGTACGGAAGCACGTCAGGAAATGGAACAGTTTTTTGGAAAAAAGATTTTTCTGGAATTATTTGTCAAAGTGAGCAAAGATTGGCGGAATAATGAAAAACAGTTAAGAAGATTCGGATATTAATTAGTGTCTGTCTGTAAAGTCAATCCACAAAAAAAGAATAGCCACGAATTGCACGAATTTACACGAAAAATTAGTTTTATCCCGTTGGCAGTATAATTCGTGAAATTCGTGGCAAATTTGGACATTATGGAAAGACCCTAATCATTTAAGATACTTATCCAACCATCCAAAGAATTCTCTCTGCCAAAAGATACTATTCTGCGGTTTCAGCACAAAATGACTTTCTTCGGGGAAAAATAAAAGCTTAGCTTCAACTCCTACGAGCTTTGCTGAATTAAACGCCTGAAGACTCTCGGTGTAAGGAATTCTGAAATCATTGCCTCCTGTGACAATCATAATCGGAGTATCCCATTTATCAACGTACAAATGGGGAGAATAATTAAAACTCCTGGGTTTTGGTTTCTGCCAGTATGCGCCTTCAAGGTCGTGATTGACAAAAAACATTTCTTCGGTAGCGGCATATTGGCTTTCTAGATTAAACATTCCGCAATGGGCAATAAATGCCTTGAACCTTTTTTCATGGTGACCTGCAAGCCAAAAAACCGAATAACCACCATAGCTTGCGCCAATTGCTCCTAATCTGGTTTCATCAATATACGGCTCTTTTCCAAGAACATCAACTGCTGTAAGATAATCTCTCATGTTTTTTCCTCCGTAGTCGCCTGCTATTTGGTCGTTCCATGCAGTGCCGAATGAAGGGACACCCCTGCGGTTAGGTGCAATTACAATATAACCGTTTGCCGCCATAATCTGAAAATTCCACCTGTACGAGAAAAACTGGTCAACTGCACTTTGAGGACCTCCTTGACAATAAAGCAATGCAGGATATTTTTGGTCCGGCGTAAATCCCGGCGGGTATATGAGCCACACCAACATATCCAGCCCGTCATAAGTTTTAAGCCACCATTCTTCAACTTTACCAAGCTCAATTTTATCATATATATTTTTATTTGTAAAAGTAATCTGTGTCTCCTCACCGGTGGATTCATCAATTTTAAATATTTCAGGAGTCATTGACATTGTCATTTTTTCACCAATCATGACCTGTTGAGCTAACGAAATAGTATTGTAATTATGAATTCCTTTTGTTATTTGAGAAATCAAACCGGTTTCAAGATTTATTTTATAGATCTGTTTTGTAGCATGATAGCCGCTAATGAAAAAGATTTCCTTATTATCCGGCTTCCAAACAATGTTTTCAACATCCTGGTCAAAAACGGAGGTAATATCCTTTCTTTCTTTTGTATGAAAATCATAGACATATAACCGTTTTTTATCCGATTCATAACCAGGTGTCAGCATACATTCCCATGCAATTTTTTTACCGTCGGGTGAAAAATGCGGATACTTATCATAGCCGGGAAGCCCCTCGGTTAAATTTTCTGTCTTTCCCGTCTCAATGTAATAAAGATAAATATCAGA
>JACQWN010000123.1 GCA_016209245.1 Bacteroidia bacterium | reverse complement strand
AGTGTGGGTCGGGTTTATATCTTTATTCGGCTTGGCGACAAATGATGGGGTAATCATGGGAACATACATACATCAGGTATTTGAAGAACGCAAACCCTCTACAGTTCACGACGTACGGGAAGCGGTAATTGAAGCAGGTAAAAAACGTGTTCGTCCTGCAATGATGACAGCCGCTGTAATTATTATTGCACTTTTACCTGTTCTTTCATCAACAGGAAAAGGAGCGGATGTAATGGTACCTATTGCTATTCCTACTTTCGGCGGTATGGTTATTCAAATGATGACTATATATGTAGTTCCTGTTTTTCAATCTATCTGGAGGGAATCTTTAATTGGAAAGAGAGACAATGAGAAAGGGAGATAGTAATCTGTCTGTATTTGTCTGGCGATGGACATTTGTTTTATTTATCCTCGCAGCATCCTTTTGGTTAGGCGTTTATTTTATTACTGGCAGTGCGCCTATAGTGCGGTATGCCTTTATTGAACACTATATGATGTATAATGGTTTAATTACAAACATTTCATTGTATAAATTTTTTCTGCTTGATAAAATTTTTCCTGTATTTGTACCTTTTGCTAAATATGATCAAATACTAGTTGCTCAACTTCCCTTTATTCTTCCGCGCTGGTGCGATGCACTACTCGTCCCGGTTTTTTTACCACTGATATGTTTTATTTTCAAAAAAGAATATTTCGAAGTTAATAAAATAACTAATATCAATGATGATGACGAAGATTCTTTTATTAATTCGCTTTACCGGGGACGTTATTCTTTTTATATTATCATGGCTTCTTTGTCGCTTATATATATCGTGACAAGCATAATAGCCTATCCTCCGCAGAATGCTGATATAGGAACTTATACTTCTGATATTAAGTTTTGGGCAGAGTCATCAATTCAATTAGCTTTTATCATTTTTGCTACATTGGGTGGAATTGTAAATGGAGTTGTTATTGGTTTTCTCTTTTCAAGGGTAAAACCTGCCAGGACATTGCCGGTGAGCCCTCTTTTTGTTTTATGTGTGTCCATGTCTTTGTATATGATCTTAAGAGGTAACTTTGTAACAGCCATACTTATCCTCTCTATAGGTGCGCTTGCACAAATATCATCCGTTTTTATAGGCTACTCTTCAAAAGTAAAAGTAAAAGTAAAAGTAAAACCAAAAACTGCTGCCCTAACATTGCCGATAAGCCTTCTTTTTGTTTTTTGTTTGTCTATGTTACTGGCAGGATTAGGAGGAGGAATTGTACAGGGCTTGGTAACAGCCATTCTAGTTACCCTTAGTCACTTTTATGCTTGTGTACTGATGTTAATAGTGATTTTTATAGACTTATCTATCAAAAAAGTTTTTATTTCAATACTAAATGCTTCACAGGTTCTTGCGTTGCGAAGATGGCTGGGAATTGATTAAAACATAAACAACATGAGTTACTATCTTCATGCATTTATAGGAAGACGAGACGATATGTATCAAATTCAAAAGATATATAATCTTGCAGCAGTCAGGGAGCTAGGTCAGGATATTTATTTAATTCCCATGACTCAGCAACTGTTTGCACAGATAAATAATTTTGCAGTTATCGAAAATATTGAACCCTATGATTATTTGACTACCAATGTTGAGAACGAAATTTTAGAACACATCGGGAACAGAACTATTGCATATATAGAAGTTGATTATTGGGATAACAGCGGTGGACAAGTCGGAATAATATGGAAAGACAAACAACGGCTTTTCAATTATCAAATGGGACACAATGTAGTAAATGAAGTATTAAAATTTTTTGGCGTTATTGCGAATCCTGATCAAGACGAATTTGATACTTTAGACCTCGGCAGATACAGAAAAACAGAAAGATGGCTTTAAACTAAAAAAAATGATACCTTTTATAAAATTAAAATATATTTTTTATTGTTTATTAGTATTCGATTTCCTTTCATTACAAGCACAGGAAAACCTTGATTCTTTACTTAAAATTGCAGCCCAAAACAATCCCGGATTAAAAGCAAAATACGATAAATACCTTGCCGATTTACAAAAAGTCCCGCAGGTTGGCAGTTTACCTGACCCGGATATTTCATTTGGTTTTTTTATTCAACCTATGGAATTGATGAGCGGAAATCAAATCGGACAAATACAGCTTATGCAAATGTTTCCCTGGTTTGGAACTTTGAAAGCGGCAAAAGATGAAGCATCTGCTATGGCTTTATCTTCGTTTGAACTATTCAGGGCTGAAAAACAAGACATATTCTTTAATGTCAGAACCAACTATTTTCAGCTTTTTCTAACCCAAAAACAAATCCATGTGTATGATACTACACTTGTTTTGCTTAAAAGTATCGAGCAATTGCTCTTAACCAAACAAAAAACTATAAATATCAGCGATGTTAAAGAAACAAGCCCAAGCAATCAACTGCAAAACAATAATCCGTCTCAGGGAAACAACTCCATGAACATGAGCTCCGGTAATCCGCAACCTGCCCAACAGGGAATGACGCAGATGAACAGTCGGTCAATGACCGGTAGCAGCTCTGCTTTTTCCGATTTATTGCGTATTCAGATTGAAATTAAAGAACTGGAAGACAATATTGCTTTAATGCAAAATCGGAAACAATTGTTGGTCATCCAAATCAATTTGTTATTAAATCGAACATCAGATATTGAAATTTTTATCCCCGACAGTTTGAATATTCCTTCCTATGACTTTCACAACCCGACATTATTCGACAGTATTAAAACGAATAATCCTATGCTCAAAATGAATAAATCGGATATTCTGGCATATCAACAGCGTCAACGGATGAATAAAAAAATGGGCTATCCGATGATTGGTATGGGATTAAATTATATGCTGATAAATAAAAGCGAAATGAGTACATCCGAAATGAACGGAAAAGATATGCTCATGCCAATGCTTTCAGTGAAAATTCCAATATACCGTAAAAAATATAATGCATCAATTAAAGAAGTACAATTTTTAGAGAATTCTTCCAATGAGCAATTAAACAATGCTGAAAACATGCTTTTTATGGAATATTCCGCATACCTGTTTGCTTTAAATGATGCGGAACGCAAATTATCGCTCTATCGTGATATTATCTCCTTAACACGGAAAAGCTTCGATTTGCTGTTAGTGCAGTACTCCTCATCGGGTGCAGATTTTGATGCTTTAATCCGGTTACATCGCCAGCTTTTAGATTATAAATTAAATATTTATCAGGCTCTGGTTGACAAACTTTCTGCTATCGCCGGATTACAAAAATTACTTTCAAAAGATTAAAAAAGTCAGAAATATGAAAAAATTCATTAAAAATAAATTTTTACTTTGGACGGGAATATTCATTTCAGGTATATTTTTGGGTTGGCTGATATTTCATAAACCTGCCATTCAGGAAACCCATAAACATTCCGGTTCGGAAAATATAAGTACAATCTGGACTTGCGCCATGCACCCTCAAATAAGAATGGATAAAGCCGGCAAATGTCCAATCTGTGGAATGGATTTAATTCCACTAAACCAAAGTTCAGGCAGTTCGGGTACAAGCACCATCGAACTTTCAACCGATGCTTTACAACTGGCGAATATTCAAACAAGTGTTGTCAAAAGGGAAAAGCCGGAAAAAAAAGTTCGATTGTATGGTCGTATTGAAGCTGATGAACGACTGATACAAACCATACCAGTGCGATAATTTATTCACCGATACTTATTCAGGCCCAGCAGGAATTACTCGAAGCGAAAAAACTTGCAAACACCATTCCCGGTGTCGTGGAAGCAGCACGGGAAAAGCTTCGTCAATGGAAACTAACGGATATGCAAATTTCTGAAATCGAAAAAACAGAAAAGATAATTTCAAATTTTGAAGTCAAATCAACGGTTTCGGGGATTATTACCAAAAAGATTGTCAATCAGGGCGACTATGTTTCACAAGGAGCTGCACTTTACGAAATTTCCGATTTGTCAAAAGTTTGGATACTGTTTGATGCTTATGAAAGCGATCTGCCGTGGATTAAACAAGGCGACAAAATTTCGTTCAGTCTGCAATCGGTTCCCGGAAAAATATTTTCTGCCGGTATATCCTTTATAGCTCCTGTAATTGATGGTTTCTCAAGGGTTGCAAAAGTACGTACCGAGCTTGCAAATAACGAAAGGATTTTTAAACCTGGAATGTTTGCAACAGGAACAATCAATGCAAAATTAGAAGGATTTAAAGACAATATCATCATTCCACGCTCTGCGGTTCTATGGACAGGCAAACGGTCGGTTGTTTATATTAAAGTTCCCAATGAACAGAATCCGACTTTTGAAATGAAAGAAATTGATTTAGGCCCCGAATTGGGAAACAGTTTTGTCGTTTTAAACGGTTTGAAGGAAGGGGAGGAATTAGTTACAAACGGTGTGTTTAGTATTGATGCGGCAGCCCAGTTATCCGGCAAAACGAGCATGATGAATCGCAATAAAGAAACAAAAAATGAAGTTATTCCTGATTATCGTAACCAAACTTCTGCAAAACTTGCTGAACAATTAAATTCGATATTTAACGCTTATATTCCATTAAAAGATAAACTTGTAGCATCTGATGCTAAGGGCGCATTTACCGAAGCACAAAACCTGGTTAAAAAAATTGAGTCAACCGACATGATCCTATTTTCCGGGGATACACATGAATATTGGAACACAAAAAACAATTCGGTTTTAACCTCGTTAAAAGAAATAGAACAAAGCTCAAGTATAGATGAAATCAGAAAATCGTTTATTTTAGTATCTGAAAACCTTATTAAAATATTCAAAGCATTTGGAACAGGTAATAATAAAGCGTACATTCAATTCTGCCCGATGGCAAACAAAAAAATCGGAGCATGCTGGTTGAGCAGTGAAAAACTAATACAGAATCCGTTTTACGGTAATATGATGCTTACGTGCGGTGAAACAAGGGATACTATTAAGTAAAATATTGTTTGCTATTTCAGAAAGTTAAAACTTTATCACAATCAACCGTCCATTGTGCAAATTCTTTCATATTGCTCAATTTCACTCCGTCTATTAATTGTATTTTGTCAATTCCACGCGCTTCCGAACAACTGCCGCAGATTTTCACTTCTCCACCATGATGAATTATGGATTTCAGCATCCGTTCAATATTATAGTAACCATTTGGAGTAATTTGTCCGGAAATTGCGCAGGTTACGGCATCTGCAATCAGAAAAATACTAGTTTGTACGTTTTCATGATCTTTCTGAAT
>JACQWN010000721.1 GCA_016209245.1 Bacteroidia bacterium | reverse complement strand
ATTGCCCGGCGTTGTGAGATATTTCTTCGACTCATCTTCAAAATCCGTGTTATTGCTGAGAGAAATGCAGTACAGCTCGAATAGTTTTTCCTGCAGTTTATCTTCATTTATTTTTTCGTTTAATGATGAACCTGTCTTTTGCAATAAAATCCCGGACTTATATTTCAAAATCAAATTCAGTATCTTTTTGAAATTAGGTATGGTGCAGTCGGCCTTGCATTTCCTGATAGTCTCGTATGCCTGGTCAGGCATATTTTGATTATAGTAAACAATTGCCAGGTTTACGAGCGTTTCTTCAAAAAATGGAGAAATATACAGCGCCTTGTTATAATAATCAATTGCGGCCTGGTGGTTTCCCAAAACTTCGTTACAGGATCCTATATTATTCAAAACATGAATATGCCAGGGATGTAGTTTTTTAGCTGTTTGAAACGCTATCAGAGCGGATTTTGTCTCATTCATCGAAAACAGGGCTACTCCTTTATACCATTCAAGCGGAGTGGAGAAAGGATCAATTTCATAATATTTGTTTTTAGCTTTTTCAGTTTCAGAAATAAGAATATTCCATTTATTCAAAACCTGGCATACAATCATTTTATGAGAGTGAAGCTCCCCTCTTATTCTGAAAATCAATACATTGATAGAAAACATGGAGACAATTGCACATATTATTAGAAATAAGATGGTGCCATTTTTCTTCAGGGGGAAGGGATTGGAAGGGATGCAGCTTGCAAGTAAAGCAATTTGCGAAAAGAAAAAAACATTATGGATAATCCGTTCTTTGGGGAAATCGAAAAATGAAATTGCTATATAACCAGCAAAGCAACTCATACATGAAACAGAAAAAAATTGCAGGTCATTATTCGTTTGCTTATTATTAAATATTTTCAACGCATATATAAATGTAATAATGAAAATGGAAATATAAAAAAGAAAACCTGTAATACCCGTTTCAGATAATACCCAGACAAAATCATTATGAGGACGTTGATAATGCTTCATCCCCTGTTGCACATCATAGTTCAGGTCGGCGAGACCATAAGCCGGCAGGTAAATTTTCCAATTACCTGGGCCAACTCCAAGTAAAGGATACTCTTTAAACATATTGTACGATTTGCTAATCAATACAAATCTGACGGATGCGGATGAAGGAGGATCCATTTTACCGGATTTTTCCCCTATATTTTTGATTAATCCCGAGACCTGGTTGATTTTACAACCGATTGTATCCGAGTATGTGCTTAATCCCGTCATTGATAAAGCTCCTTTAAACAGGAATAGAAGAAGACATAATGATACAATTATGATTGATGTATATAGTAGTATTTTATTTATGTTATAGCTTAGCTTATTCCGGCGGTAATTTACAATATTCATAAAAGCGAATATTGCAATAAAAATCCCGGTGGCAAGAAATACAGCTCTGCTTAGCAGGATTACAATGAAATACAGGCTGAGTATTAATACTAATAAACCTATGATTTTCCATATTTTTCTATATTTGAAAATACAATGTAAAGAAACAGGCAGGGATAAGAAAAGAATTGAAGAAAACAGGTTTTTATTCGCCACTGTTGATGAAATTTCTTCATAATCGGTTGCAAATCGTCCCTCAGCCTGCCGGATTATCAATTGGTAACTCCCGATAACGAGTAAAATAAATGTATTGATTAGCAATGCTTTAATTATAATATCTTTCTGGAGATTTTCCATCCTGAGCGATATTAGTAAAAGCAGAAAGTAGAAAAATATGTTGAAAGTCTTAATATTTTCAAAAATTGCTTCTGATGAATTGAATGCAAGAAAGCCAGATATTGCGGAAATTACTATAAAACCAAGCATAGATACGAGAATTGGTATATCATTTCTGTTAATCGGAAAACAATCGCTTTTTTTACAAATTTTGATGATTACAGATATTACGAGAAGGATGTTCAGGCAGGTCAGAATGAGTGAATGTGGCGCCAGTATAGGATCTATGATTGTTCAGATATAAGTAACGGACAACGGGATTGAAATAACAAATCCCGTTAGAAATAAATTGAAATGGGCAAGAATTTTTCTTATATAAAACCGCGACAAAATAAGTTGTGTCAGGTCGGGAGACCTGAAATTACAGCTCAAAGCTCTGAATAATGCAAGTATTATTTTTCTTTGCATACGTAATTGCTGAAGACACTGCCAGGTGAGTAATTATAATTCGAAATGTCTTGTTTTTTTCTATTTCTTTTGAAAGTACCTTTTCTGCATTTTCCAATTGTGCTATCGCTTCTTTAACATCATTTATGCCTTCAAGTCGCTGTTTCACCTCTCCGATTATTACTATTTCTTCTCCTCCTTTTTTCCCTTTTCCAAAAAGATTTACTTCGCCAGTTTTCAGTTTTCTTCGTAAAAACCTTTTCGTAACAACTATTCCATAGTTATCTTTAAGAAAACAGGGAAGTAATCTGTAAACTTCATTTTCAAACCAGTAACCCATTGTTCTGCCGATACCACCGATAGCGACACTGTTATCATGCACTTTTTCACTTAATTTTGATACATTAATAGTCAATAAAGTTAATTCTTTTTCAGTATTTTTCTGTGCAACAACCAGTTCGTCCTTGCGTTTTTCTGTATTTCTCTGTGCAACAGCCAGTTCGTCTATGCGCTTTTCTGTATTTCTCTGTGCAACAGCCAGTTCGTCCATACGCTTTTCTGTACTTCTCTGGGCAACAGCCAATTCACTGACAATATTTTTCAGTTCATTAAAATCTGATGTTTTTATTAACTCATTATAAGAATCATAGATAACTTTTGCAAGCACATTTGATTGTAACGGAGTGAAAGCATCAGTAAGTTGAGCTTGTATGTTTTGTAATCCAGGCATCTTGTTAAATTTATTTAAGAAAGAATTATACTACCAACGGGATAAATATTATTTTGCAAATATAAATTAAAATTGTTACTTTATCCCGTTGGCAGTATAATTATTGTTTATAATCTATAACCTGCTTATAATAGCTTTCAAATTTTTTATTGAATTTATCATATAAATCCGTCTGTTTATATTGCCTGGCAAGATTTGCAACATCTCGTACGATCTGTAAGGCGACTCTTTTCTCATAATCTATAGCATCCTGAAATTCAGGAGCGAATGACAGGTAATAATCAAGCTCCTGAATATAGTCTTCATATAAAATACTGATAACATTATTCGCTTTTTCCGTTTCATCGAGGTTATAGTAACATTCAGCCAAGCCAAAACTAGTGAAATCATATTGAACATTTTCCTGAGGCATTATTTCTTCACATCTATCGAGCACGGCTTTTGCCGAATCATTTTTCCCTTCTTTAATCAGCACTTCTGCAAGCCTTATAAAATTGCTGCGTAATCGCACAATATTTATAGTATGTAAAATAGTCTGGTCAATATAAATACCGGGTTTATTCAGATTTCCCCATTTAAACTTATTCATCAGATTATCATAAAGAAGTGTTGTCTCAATTCTCCCAAGCTCTATAACGCTGCATGGTGTTTTAACAGGAATTAACCTGTAAGCGAATCCTTCCAGTTGCAGATATTCTTTAAACGATACTTCCATATCGCCAATAGATGTAAAATATACAGGTCTTTCCCAATTATTTTGCTCCAGAAAATCGAGCAGCATCAGTTCATTCTTTTGAAGAAAGCTGCTTTTGACAGTTAAATCAATATATGGAACTATCTTACCTGCGTCTTCGGGCTTTATTGTTCCGGTTGCCAGCACTTTGGCAGAATCTATTTTCCATCTTATGGTTTTTGAAGGTAAGAAATTGATATTTTCAGCGTTCGGAAGCTTTGCCGCCGGCAGATCGCTTGCAACAAATTCCATTGCTTCCTTTAAATCAACCGGTCCCTTAAAATTAGTGTGGTCCATGACATATACAAGGTCACGTGTTCCCTGAACATACTGGTCGTGCTTCATCGAAAAAGGAAGGGCATCGGATTCATAAGCTTTTCGTGCCATTTGGTCAACGTACCAATCTGTATTGAAAAGAGTGAAACATAGTACGCGGACATCGGTTCTTATTCCTTCCACTTCCTGAGCATACCATAACGGGAATGTATCATTATCGCCATAAGTAATTAATACTGAATTTGGAGCGCATGATTCAAGGTAGTTTCGTGCAAAATCTCTTGCCATAAACCGGTCGGAACGGTTATGGTCATCCCAGTTTTCCATTGCCATCATGACGGGAACAGGTAAAGCGAGCAAAAAGGCAATAACAACATGAACAATTTTTACAGGTACAAACCCGACGAGCTTCATAAAGCCAAACAAAACAAAAAATACAATTGAAAAGCAAAATATAACTATACCGATGATGTTTCCAGCGCCTGATATGCTGCCAAATAACAATAATACTATGGCTATACCGGCAATAATACCGCCAGTTATGCTATAGTTTTTCCATGACAGATTTTTAACAGCGTCGTATAAAGCGAACATACCAAGCCCGAGCCAGATTGCAAAAGCATAGAACGAACCGGAGTATGCATAATCACGCTCTCTTGGCTGGTAAGGAGTTTGATTCAAATATATTACAATTGCAATACCGGTGAAAAAGAACAGTAATAAAACAACAGTGAAATTTTTTACATCCCGCTGATATTGATAAATTAAGCCGATAATACCAAATAACAATGGAAGAAGATAATATTTGTTTCTTGCCATATTATTTTTAAATTTTTTAGGTAAGCTATCCTGAGAGCCAATCATTGCTTTGTCAATGAATGGAATCCCTGTTATCCAGTTTCCATGCAACGGGCTGCCGTGACCTTCGATATTGTTCTGCCTTCCTGAAAAATTCCACATAAAGTAACGGAAATACATGTGACCGAGCTGGTACTTAAAGAAAAATTTCAGATTTGCAATAAAACCCGGAGGGTTTTTAGGTTTTTGATGCTTAACGGATTCATAATAAAGTTTTTTTTCATCCAAGCCGGCCCAACTAATATAGGCATCAATATGATTTCCCTGTGAGCTAAACATCCTTGGAAAAAAGGTCATGTACTTGTCGTCATAATTAGGTGTGTCTTTTGTCTGGGCTACAACATATTT
>JACQWN010000720.1 GCA_016209245.1 Bacteroidia bacterium | reverse complement strand
TGAAAGTATGAAAGTGAGACAATGAGAAAGTGAGACTGTGCACACTTTCTCATTGTCTCACTTTCTCACTTTCCCTTATTTCCCTGCATGTATTGAGATGATACGGATAATATTATTTTAACTGCCTTAAATACATCTGAATAGTATTTTCAAGTCCATAATATAATGCCTCGGATATTAAGGCATGCCCTATTGATACTTCCATCAGCCATGGAATATTAACTTTTAAATATTTAAGATTTTGCAAGTTAAGGTCATGCCCTGCATTTATACCCAAGCCGGATTTTTGAGCAATTTTAGCAGCTTTAATAAAAGGTGCAATAGCCGCTTTTTTATCGGTTGAGTATATCGAAGCATAAGGTTCGGTGTATAATTCAATTCTGTCGGTACCGGTATCAACTGCATTTTCAATATTTTCCGTAACAGTATCAACAAATATAGATGCCCTGATACCTGAATTTTTAAGCTCGGTGATTATTTCATAAAGAAAAGATTTATTTTTTTTTGTATTCCAACCGGCATTTGAAGTCAAAGCATCAGGCGGATCGGGGACGAGTGTCACCTGATGTGGTTTAACCGATAGGACTAGCTTCATGAATTTTTCAGAAGGATAACCCTCGATGTTAAATTCAGTTGATACAACTTTTTTCAGTTCAGTAACATCGGAGTACCGGATATGTCGCTCATCCGGTCTTGGATGAACCGTAATGCCCTGAGCGCCAAATCGTTCACAATCAATTGCCACCTTAATTACATCGGGAATATTACCTCCTCTGGCATTGCGCAAAGTTGCAATTTTGTTAATGTTTACACTTAAACGGGTCATATTTTTTTTAAAAAAATGGAAATTTATCCGTTATAATATTATTTATTTTTATACTTTTGTAAATCGAAGCAAAAATAATATGATTTATATATGTTAGCAAAATATTTAATTTCCGATCTTGTTCCAGCGTTAAAGACCTCTGATACAGGCATTAAAGCACTTAATTGGATGGAGGTTTTCAGAGTATCTCATTTACCGATAGTAAATAATGAGGAATTTTTAGGGCTAATTTCCGATACTGATATTTATGACCTGAATATGGCCAATGAACCAATCGGGAATCATAAGCTCTCATTAATCAGGCCTTTTGTAACGCATGAACAGCATGTATTTCAGGTATTGGATGCTGTTGCACGGTTAAAACTTTCGGTCATCCCGGTATTAGATAATAATAATAAATATCTTGGCCTTATTACACTTCATGACCTTGTACAATATTTTGCAAAGATGATGGCTATTGAGCAACCTGGAGCAATAATTGTTCTGGAGCTGAACCAAAACGATTACAGCTTATCCGAAATAGCTCAAATCATTGAAGGAAATGATGCCAAAATCCTTAACCTTTCTATTATGCCTCAAGCCGATTCTACAAAGCTCGATATTATAATTAAAATCAATCGTATAGATATCACCCCCGTTCTGCAGACCTTTAACAGGTACAATTATACCGTAAAAGCCTCCTTTATGAAAGATGACGTTCTGGAAAGCTTATATACCGACCGTTTTGAATCGTTCATGACCTATCTGAATGTATGAACAATTATTACAATTTAAGATTGAAAGAGGTTTAATCCTCTGTTGTTTTTTAAAGTTTCTGTTTATTAATACTGTTAATGCTGATTCTTTTATCTCCTCCGATTCAACAGAATATTTTATTATTAACAAAATAAATATCACAGGAAATAAAACAACCAAAGACAAAATTATTTTGAGAGAATTGCTTTTTAAGCAAGAAGATACGATTAATAAAAATATATTTGACAAATATTTATTAAGGAGCAGGGAAAACCTTTTAAATACTTCATTATTCAATTTTGTTACAATTCTTTTTGAAGAAATTGATAATAATAGAATCTGCATAAATATTTCTGTAGAGGAACGATGGTATCTATGGCCATATCCGATTCTTGAACATGCCGATCGTAACCTGAATTCATTTATTCATAACCAAAAATGGTACAGGTTCAACTATGGCTTATATCTTATCAAATATAACTTCAGGGGTGCGAAGGAAATTCTGAAATTAAAAGCAAGATTCGGATTCAGAGAGCAATATGGGTTCATTTACAGTATTCCGTATATTCATAAATCCCAAAAAATCGGGCTTGAAAGTGAATTTTTTTATTTCAGGCAAAAAGAAATTATTTATAAAACAGAAAATAATTTACCTGTTTATTTCAGATTGAACGATAGATATATATATAAATCTTTTCGTTCTAAAATAACTTGTTCTTAACGATCCGGGCATGATAATTATTTTTTTTTCATAACAGGTTATGATTACGGAAATATAGCTGATACGATAACCATATTAAATCCCTATTATTATTGCTATGGCAAAAAAATATCAAGATTTTTTTCTTCAAGTGCAACATGGAAAAGAGATAAACGGGATTCCAGATATTATCCTTTGAAAGGGTATTTGTCATCAGTTACTTTATCTAAATTTGGACTAGGTACTATATATGATGATATTAATATTATAATGACAGAAGGAACGATAAATAATTATTTGCTGTTATTCAGATACTTATATTATGCTTCAGGCATTCATTTGCGGCTGTCGCATAATTTTAATAATGATGAATATCCATATACATTAATTAAAGCATTGGGTTATGAAAATAATCTGAGAGGATATGACTATTATATTATTGATGGTCAGCATTTTATAATAATTAAGCAATCGTTAAAATATAAATTATTATCAGCATCCGAAAGAGAAATAAAATTCATACCACTTGAAAAATTCAGGAAAATATATTATGCAACCTACTGTGAGATATTTTTTGAAACAGGTTATGTTTATAATCATAATGAACACCCGACTGTCAATTCTATGGAAAACAGGCTGTTATATGGCGGAGGAATAGGATTTACATTTTCAAGCTATTATGATTGGGTGTTTCGGTTGGAATATTCACTTAATCATTTGTTTGAAAGTGGATTTTTTATACATTTGGGCGCACCAATCTGATATTATAATGAAAATTGCAATTTATGGCAGGGAATTCAATATCGAATTCTCAAAGTACATGGAAGAACTTTTAAAAAAACTTAATGAAAATAAAGTTGAAATATTCCTGTACAATGAATTTTATAATTATTTATTAACAACACATCAAATTAAGCCCAAAATAAGCGGTCTTTTCAATAAAAACGGCTTGCACGAGAAGGTTAATTTTATGTTTAGCATAGGTGGCGACGGAAGTTTTCTTGAAACTATTACCTATATAGCTAAAACGAACATACCTGTTATTGGAATCAACAGTGGACGGCTTGGATTTCTTGCCAATATTTCAAAGGAGCAGATTTCTGATGCGATTGATTCCCTTCTTGCAGGGAAATATTCTTATGAACAAAGGTCTTTAATTGAGCTTAAAACGTCGTCGCAAATGTTTGGCGAATTCAATTATGCTCTGAATGAATTTACAATATTAAGAAAAGATACATTATCAATGATAACTATTCATGCTTATATCAACAACGAATATCTGAATTCTTACTGGGCTGACGGATTAATTATTTCAACTCCAACCGGCTCCACAGCATATTCCCTTAGTGCCGGTGGACCAATTGTGCATCCTGAATCAAAAAATTTCATTATATCACCAATTACTCCTCATAACCTTAGTGTCAGACCCTTGATAGTTCCCGATTCTTGCAGTATCCGCCTTAAAGCTGAAGGCAGGTGCAGTAATTTCATGGCATCGCTCGATCACCGGTCAGAAATATTTGATTCATCTGTCGAATTATTAATTAATAAAGCAAATTTTTATATCAATATTGTAAAATTTCCAAGTACAGATTTTTTCAATACTTTGCGAAATAAGCTGTTTTGGGGTGTTGATAAACGAAATTAGAATATTATAAAAAAATATTTGTTTTTAATATCAATTATTAATATTTTTGCATATCGTTTACAGTATTTAACTTTTTATGCTAAGAAAAGTACTTATTATTATACTGATATTAATTGTACTAATTGATACAGCCACAGCCCAGCGCCGAAGGCGAAGCACACGCTGGAAACGTACAAGATATGAAATGATATATAGCATAGGTGCAACAAATATTCTTGGAGAGCTTGGCGGTGCAAATCAAATAGGAACAGACTACCTGAAGGATCTTGAAGTTGCCATGACAAGACCGTTAGGGCAGGTTGGCTTACGATATAAAATTTTGGAAAATGTTGCTGTTAAAGTTGCCTTTACATATGGAATTTTAAAAGGTGATGATAAATTAACTCAGGAATATTTCCGGAATAACAGAAATCTGCATTTTAAATCGTCAATATATGAATTTGGAACACAGGCAGAATACTCTATTATCCGGGAGAAAGAAGGGCATCGGTATAGTCTGAGAAAAGTAAAAGGCTTAAAAGGATATCTGACTAATACATATTTCTTTGCCGGTGTGGCAGTTTTTTATTTTAATCCGAAAGCTAAATCTATAATTGATGGCAAGTGGCATGCGCTTCAGCCAATTGGAACCGA
>JACQWN010000248.1 GCA_016209245.1 Bacteroidia bacterium | reverse complement strand
TGTTAGTTTTTCAAGTACAGGTGATGAATTTTCCTCTTCAATTTTTAAATCCATTGACAATAGGATTATATTGACCGGAAACTCTTATGCTCCAAGCTACCCGAATAAATTTTTAATTAAAACCGATAGTAGTTTAAATCTAATTCGTGATTCGCTATTTTATTATAACGCAATAAATACTTCTAATGCAGTTATAGAAAATCCGAATCATGAGATTCTTGTAACTGGTCAATTATGGGATACTATACAACACACCCGCACATTAATGATTGCCAAATTTGATTCTTCATTAACAAGGATTTGGGAGAAAAGTTATAGTTTAGATTCTCTTGAAGGAGGTGCTTCAATAATCCAAAGTACATCAGGTGGATATTATGTGATTGGAGGAGGAAACGGTAATATTGAGCTTATGAAAATAGATGAGGATGGTAATCTGACATACTCAAAATTACTTGACGATTCTGGACATTCATCAGTTATAGAATTAATTCAGATTTCACCTAATAAACTTGCAATACTCGGTTCCTCAACATATAATACACATGGCGCATGTGATATCCACTTAATTATTTGTGACACATTGGGAAATTTCAATACAGAAATAAAAGAATATAATATTTTGAATGCTAATCATTATTTTGTTGTATATCCAAACCCTATTACCAATTTCATTTATATTAAATCAATTAGCCCTGAAAGAATAATAAACCGTATTACAATTTTTAATTTATCAGGTAAGATTATATATCAAAAAGATAATATTAATTCATTATTAGAAATGATAAATACAGAGCTAACACTCGGTGTTTATACAATACAAATTGCAGATATAAAAGACAAAAAAGAATATTATAAAATTATAATACAAAATTAACTGCTGGTATCAGCGTTCTTACTTCATGCCTCACGGATTGAAAAAGCTAATGCTTCGCATATACGCTGAAAATAAGGTGTGAGGCACGAAAGCAAGCACGCGAACCGTTAGCAAACATTAATATGAAAAAAAATTTACAAATAATATTATTGTTACTTTTATTCCAAACATTAAATGCTCAATCATGGGCTCCAGTTGGGGCAAAATGGTATTATTCCGAATTAGATCAAGCATGGATATATGTAAACTTAAGTGAATTTTCAAGCGGTTTATATATCTTCGAAATTATTATGAAAAATATAACGACACGAGGTAAAATAATCAAAATATGACAAAGAATAAATATTATGTCGTTTGGAAAGGCCGAAAAACCGGCATCTTCGATAATTGGGATGAATGTAAGGCGCAAGTTGATGAATTTCCTGATGCACAACATAAGGCATTTAAGACATTGCGAATGGCGGAGGATGCATATAAGGGCAACAGTCAGGATTATATAGGAAAAGAAATTTTCGAGAGCGAGCTGAGCCAAGAACAATTAAATCTTATAGGAAAACCTGTTTTAGAAAGTATTTCTGTTGACGGAGCATGTGATTCTGTATCTGGAGTCGCAGAATACCAAGGCGTTGACACACAATCGCGTAAAAGATTATTTTATCAGGGTCCGTTTGGCGATGGTACAAATAACATTGTTGAATTTCTCGCAATTGTTCATGCTCTTGCATATTGTAAGCAAAAAAATTTGTCTCTTCCTATTTATTCTGATAGCGTCAATGCAATTAATTGGGTTCACGACAAAGAAGCAAGAACTAAACATTCGCAAAGCAAAAGAAATGAGCATTTATTTGAACTGCTTGAGAGGGCGGTCAGATGGTTAAAAGAAAATGAATACCCTAATAAAATATTGAAATGGGAGACAAAAGCATGGGGCGAGAATCCTGCGGATTTCGGGAGAAAATAGATGAGTTTGAGCAGTAACTTTTTTTGATTTAAAAATGAAAAAATTTATCCCTTTTCTTGTATATATTATATTTATATCATATGTTTCTGCACAGAATTTAGTGCCTAATCCAAGCTTTGAAGATTATATTCAGCTACCCTGTCAAAGAACCGATATAGGGAAACAAGAAGATTTTGGATTAAAATACTGGACTTGGCCAACTGCAGCATCACCCGATGTTTTCAGCACATTAGTTGATAAAAAGTACTGGACTTATGCCTGCCCCTTCGGTACAAAGGAAAGCTCGGCCGGACATCAGCTTCCTCATACTGGACATGTAATGGCGGGCTTTTATACTTACGGGAAATTTATGAATATTGAATATCATGAATATCTGCAAGTTGAATTGTTGCAGCCATTAATTGCCGGGGAAACATATTATGCCGGTTTTTGGCTTACACGTTCATGTCTTGTTGATATGGCATCAAATAATATTGGAATTTATTTTACAGAAAAACCTTTCAGCCGAAGGAATATTGCAACATTAAATCTTTCGCCTCAAATCAATGAAGCAAAAATAATCACTAATTCGATAGTGTGGACAAAAGTATCAGGTGAATTCAAAGCCGAAAAGCCGGCAAAATATCTTATCATAGGAAATTTCTATAAAGATAGTGAAACACTGTCTGAAAATGTTGATGTATGCAATGATAAATGGCTACTTGACAAAGGCGAAGCTTATTATTATATTGATGATGTATTTGTTCAGAGAATTGAGAAGCCCCCTTCAGATTCAGCAGTAATTACAAAGAGAATGAATATTTTGTTTGATTCATTAATTACAGTGGATAATATTAATTCGAATTATGAAGAAATACCGGTTATCCTCAATAATATTTTTTTTGATTTTGATAAAGCAGAGCTTTTGAAAGAATCATATACAGATCTCGATAAATTGTACAATTTCCTGTCAATTGTTGATTATTTGGTATTGAAAGGTATAGAGAGGAACCGACTTTATTATAAAGGATATGGATACACCCGACCTGTGGGTAGTACCGGTTTTGAAGGAAATCCAAAGAACAGGAGAGTCGAGCTTATAATTCAAAGGAGATAATAATATAGTTCCCTTCGATACGATTGCTTACGCAATCACTCAGGGAACTGTTGCGACTAAACGGGCGTTGAGTGTTTCGAGCGAAGCGAGAAACGTATCGAAACGCCCGTTATAATAACTATATCCCAAAATCATCGAAAGCTATCATTTCATCAGGAACACCTAGCTCATAGAGCATTTTCAGCACAGCAGAGTTCATAAGCGGAGGGCCACACATATAATATTCGATATCTTCAGGATTCTCATGTTTTTTCAGGTATTGGTCGTATATTACCTGGTGAATGAATCCGGTCAAACCAGCCCAGTTATCTTCAGGTTTAGGTTCTGATAAGCCAATTTCAAAATGAAAATTCTGAAAGTCTTTTTGTAAAGAAAGAAAGTCATTTTCATAAAAAATTTCGCGTTTTGAACGGGCTCCATACCAGAAAGTAACTTTACGAACAGTTTTTTCTGTAAGGAATAAATTGAAAATATGAGAACGCATAGGAGCCATACCTGCTCCGCCGCCTATGAACATTATTTCCCTGTCGCTGTCTTTAATAAAAAATTCTCCGTAAGGTCCCGAAATTGTTACTTTATCACCTGGTTTCAGAGAAAAGATGTATGATGAACATATACCCGGATTTACTTTCATAAAAGCATCTCTTTTCCTGTCCCATGGCGGTGTTGCAATTCTGACATTAAGCATAATCAGATTTTCTTCAGCAGGATAATTAGCCATGCTGTATGCCCGGAATGTTTCTTCGGAATTTTTCATTTTGAGATTCCATAATCCGTATTTTGTCCATTCGTCCCTGAATTGTTCTTCGACCTTAATATCTTTTGAAAAATCAACCTCGCACTTCGGTACATCAATCTGAATATATCCTCCAGATTTAAAATTAAGCTTTTCGCCTTCAGGGAGCTTTATGACAAATTCTTTAATGAATGTTGCAACATTTTTATTTGATATTACTTCACATTCCCATTTTTTTACACCAAGAATTTCTTTACTAATTCTGATATGTATATCCTGGCGAACTTTTACCTGGCAACCAAGACGCCAGTTGTTCAGTTGTTCACGTCTTGTAAAAAATCCGGTTTCAGTTGGAAGAATTACTCCCCCTCCTGAAACTAACTGGCATCGGCACAATCCGCAAGTTCCTCCGCCTCCGCATGCTGAAGGCAGAAAAATTTTCTCATACTGTAATGTTGATAACAATGTTGAACCGGACGATACTTCAAGCGTTTTTTCATCGTTAATAATTATTTTCACTTTCCCTGCCGGTGTTAATTTTGCTTTTGCATATAACAGCAAGGAGACAAGATGAAGGGTCACAGTCAGAAAAACGACGATACTTGAAATAATTATGCTAAATAAATCCATATTTATATGTCAAATCCCAAATCCTAAATCTAAAAAAGAATTAAGAATTAAGAATCCAGAATTCAGAATGGTTATTATTCTGGCTTCTGGCTTCTGACTTCTGAATTCAGATATTAAATCCGCAATCCTAAATCCTTATCCCCATAAATCCCATAAAAGCGATAGCCATTAAACCTACAAGTATAAAAGTAATGCCTAATCCGCGCAAAGGAAGGGGAACATTTGAGTATTTAAGCTTTTCGCGGATAGCTGCAAGTGCGATAATAGCAAGCCACCAGCCAATTCCGGAGCCAAGAGCAAAAACGGCAGCTTCGCTGATTGTTCCGTATTCCCTTTCCTGCATAAATAATGCAGCGCCTAATATAGCGCAATTTACCGCTATCAGGGGCAAAAAAATTCCAAGTGCATTATAAAGAGCCGGTGAAACTTTTTCCACTATCATTTCGACCAACTGAACCATCGCCGCTATTACAGCAATAAACATAATAAAACTTAAGAAACTTAAATCCAAATCTTTAAATTGTCCGCTTAACCATGTTAAAGCACCCTGTTTTAATAAAAAATTATCTATTAACCAATTAACAGGAACTGTAATTATTAAAACAAAAGTAACTGCCAGACCAAGTCCCATAGATGTTTTGACGGTTTTAGACACTGCAAGGTATGAGCACATGCCGAGAAAAAAAGCGAAAATCATGTTATCAATGAAGACTGAGCGAATAAATAAATTGAATAAATTTTCCATATTATCTTGTTTCTATCAACTTTCTGTTTCTTCCCCTTTGAATCCAGATTATAATCCCAATCATAATAAGAGCCATAGGCGGAAGGATAATAAATCCATTGTTTTCGTATCCATGAATATAAAAATTTTCAGGAATAATATTATAACCATATAATTTACCTGAACCGAACAATTCACGAAAAAAACCTAAAATCAAAAGAATTATGCCGTATCCGATACCGTTGCCTATCCCATCCAGAAACGACTGCCATGGCTTATTAGCTGCAGCAAAAGCTTCTAGCCGCCCCATAATAATACAATTTGTAATAATCAGCCCGACAAACACCGACAATTTTTTACTGACATCATAAACATAAGCTTTGAGAATCTGATCCACAAGAATAACAAGCATAGCAACAATAACTAACTGGATAATGATTCGAATGCGGGATGGAATTGTGTTTCTGATTAATGAATAAATCAGATTCGAGAAGGCAGTGACAACAGTCACTGAAACAGCCATTACTAATGCCGGTTTTAATTGAGCAGTTACAGCAAGGGCGGAACAAATTCCAAGAACCTGCACTGAAATCGGATTATTACTGTCGAGAGGCCATGTAAGTAATTTCAGGTTCTTTAGGGAAAAGAACGGTTCACTATTATTTTTGACGTTTTGAGACATCTTACTACAGATTTTTAACTCGGTTATTTGTTATTGCAGATTTCTTAAAATTTATTAAATAAAGATTTATTTTTGTAATTGAAAGTTTGCAGTTATTGGAATAGAATAAGGTTTTTTTGTTTTAGTAAACCGTAATTCAAAATTTAAAATAGTGAAACCTAAAATTTCATTTGTCGCAGGATGCCTACGAATTAAAATATCATCCCCTATTTCCTGTGAAATAGCAGGTTGTGATTTACCAATAGTAATATCTAATATATCACCCTTTTTGTCATAGAAAAAATTTACTGTTTTTTCCATATTATTTTTCCTCCTTTAATTATTTCATTTGTTATATATGTTGTAGAAATAAAATTTTTATCTGCTGATTTTACTACTACTACAAAATATTTTCCATTTAATATTTCAGGTTGATATCTGTAATATAATTTGGTTCTGATGTCATAAACACTGGTCTTTATAAAATCGGGTAAATTAATTGTTCTTTCAATTTTATGTAAATATTTTATTACTTCCGGATGCTTGATTATAATATTTTCCCATGTTGCTTTAGTTAAAATCACTTCTTCATCAAATGGGTTAATGGTTTTAACAAATAATTCTTCTTTCATTTAACAAATTTACAAATTTTTAAACTACCTGTTTTTTAAAAAGAAAGCTTTATATTCCGACAGGCAATTATTCAACATTTCAGAAACGCCATTGCTTGTAATTGTTCCGCCTGAAATAGCATCTACTATATGAGAATCGTATTTTGCATTTTTCCCCTTTTTTACAGCAAGACCTTTAAAATTCCCTGATTCATCGAAGAGCTTTTTACCATCAAACTGTTTCAGAAAATTATCACTGTTAATTTCAGCTCCTAATCCGGGTGTCTCACCTTTATGATCGAGCATCGCTCCTTCAACGGTGTTAAAATCATCTTTAACGGCTAAATAACCCCAGATTGGCCCCCACAATCCCTTGCCTCTTAAAGGAACAATATACGCTTTTTCTCTATTTTCTTTGGTAGCGATGAAAACAGGCCAGCTTCTCATTTCCGGTTCTTTTTTCAGCTCAAAATATAGATTGATTTCAAATGCATTTATTCCACCGATACTGTCACCTTTATTATTTACTACAAACGCTCCTGTAATATATTTTTTAAATTTTTTTTCAGCATCTTTAACATCAGACGATATATGAAACGATTTAAGAATATTCTGCATTTTTTCGAGTCGTATATTATTTTCCTGTATCGGTTTCAATTGTATAGCGGCGAATGATAAAGCAGAAGCGACAATAATTACCATTATTGAGGAATAGATGAAAGTATATCTGTTAGTAAACATTCTAAATTTCAGAGTTAACGATTTTGTCTCCGTATCAAATTTAATGCTCCTCCGGCTTTAAACCATTCTATCTGTGCTTCATTATAAGAATGATTTGCCGATATATTTTCTTTAGTGCCGTCGGTGTGATGTAAAATCACCTGGAGCGGCTTGGATGGTGCAAAATCTTTTAGTCCGGTTATATCTATTTTATCATCTTCCCTGATTTTATTATAATCATCCTTATTTATAAATGTAAGGGCTAAAACACCCTGCTTTTTCAGATTTGTTTCATGAATACGGGCAAACGATCTGACAATAACCGCCTTAACATTAAGATGCCTTGGCTCCATTGCAGCATGCTCCCTCGATGAACCTTCACCATAATTTTCATCTCCAACCACGACTGCACCTATTTTTTTGCCTTATATGCCCTGGCGACTTTAGGTACTTCATCAATTTTACCCGATAATTGATTAAGAACAGCGTTGGTTTTATCGCTAAACGAATTGACCGCACCAATTAATAAATTATTGGAAATATTATCAAGATGCCCTCTGTATTTAAGCCATGGGCCTGCCATTGAAATATGGTCGGTAGTGCATTTTCCCTTTACTTTAATAAGTAAATGCAGCCCTGTTAAATCATTTCCAGCCCATTCATCGAAAGGGGTTAATAATTGTAATCGCTCGGAATCAGGTGCAATATTAAGCTCAATTTTTGAACCGTCGCTGACAGGTGCCTGACATCCCAATTCGATTTTATCGAATGGCTTTACAGGTAATTCAAATCCTTTTGGCGGTTCAAGCATAACTTTTTCACCATTTTTATTAACCAGGTAATCGGTAACCGGATTAAAAGTTAAATCTCCTGCAATGGTTAAAACAGTTGCCATTTCGGCTGATGTGACAAAAGCATGGGTATTAGGATTCCCATCAACACGTTTTGAAAAATTACGGTTAAATGAATGAACAACGGTATTTATCAGGTTCTTTTCAGCGCCTTCACGAACCCATTGACCTATGCAAGGGCCACAGGCATTGGCAAAAATTTTACTACCTATTTTGCTGAAAATTTCTGTATATCCCTCATTCTCCATCAAATGGCGAATCTGCCGTGAACCTGGGTTAATCATAAATTCTCCTTTTGCAGCCAGGTTCTTTTCTATAGCTTGTTTTACAACAGAGGCGGAACGTGTAATGTCTTCATACGATGAATTAGTGCATGAGCCGATTAAGCCGGCTTCCACCCTGACAGGCCAGTTATTTTTTTTAGCTTCTTCTTTCATTTTTGAAACGGGAGTAGCGCGGTCGGGAGTGAATGGGCCATTTATGTATGGTTCAAGCTCCGAAAGATTAATTTCAATCAGTTGGTCGAAATATTTTCCGGCATCTGAATAAATCTCTGTATCGGCAGTAAGTTCGTTCTTTATTTCATTAGCCATATCTGCTATTTCATTTCTCCCGGTGGCTCTAAGATAGCGTTCCATTGGCTCATCATATCCGAAAACGGAACAGGTAGCTCCTAATTCAGCTCCCATATTGCAGATAGTGGCTTTGCCGGTACAGGATATTGATTTGGCTCCTTGTCCGAAATATTCGATAATGCAACCTGTACCGCCTTTTACCGTAAGCATTCCTGCTAATTTCAGAATCACATCCTTCGGAGCTGTCCAGCCTCCAAGCTTACCGGTTAATTTTACTCCGATAAATTTTGGAAACTTCAGCTCCCATGCCATACCCGACATAACATCTACGGCATCGGCGCCGCCGACTCCAATAGCCGCCATACCTAATCCCCCAGCATTCGGAGTATGTGAATCGGTTCCGAGCATCATTCCGCCCGGAAAAGCGTAATTCTCTAATATTACCTGATGTATTATACCTGCACCCGGCTTCCAGAAATCAATGCCATATTTATTACTGATTGTACTTAAAAAATCATAAACTTCCTTATTTACAATTAAGGCGTTGTTCATATCTTCAATATCACCGCTTTTGGCTTCAATCAAATGATCGGCATGAACAGATGCAGGAACCGCAGTTCTCGATTTGCCCGACATCATAAATTGCAGTAACGCCATCTGGGCGGTAGCATCCTGCATCGCAACACGGTCAGGAGCGAAGTTAACATAATCCTTCCCTCTTTGATAGGCAACCGACGTTTCATCAAACAAATGACTATATAATATTTTCTCTGCCAATGTCAGAGGCCGGCCCAGCAATTGTCTGGCCTTTTCAACTCTTCCCGGTAAACTGTTGTAAACCGTTTTAATTAATTCATAGTTAAACATATTGGTATTTTTTTTAATATTTATTTATATTACAAAGTATACTGAAAGAAAATGAATTTGCAAAAAAAAATATCAACTAATATCGTGAAGCAAATATCCATAAATATCTGATATTAATAGATATTAATAGATATTAATAGATATTTGTTGATATTTAGTTTAAAATTATTTTTGCAAACCTGATTTCTTTGGGTATAACATAAGCTATTAACTCATCTAAACAATGCAAACATATATAAAATAATATTGCTATAATCAAAGTTTTTAGGAAAAATATACTATTTTTATAAGTTATAAATTCATTTATTTATTTGTTTTTCTATTTCTTGAATTGGATATCCAAATATTTGTTTTATCACGCCAGATTTATTTAATACGATAAAACTATCTCCTTCAATATGGTATTGATAGTCCCAGTCAAAACCAAATTGTGTCGATGTGTCAATTATTTTATATTTCTGTTTTATCCAATTTTGCATTAAACATATTGCAAATTTATCTTCTGTATCCAATATCCAGGCATCACCTGTTTCTGTCGAAAATAATAATAATTCGTTTATCCTTACTATACGAGCATCGCACTCATTTGCACGTTTTATAATGTAATCAATCTCTTTTTTTATTTTGATCATTGTCCTTTATTTTTTATTATTTTTTCAGAGATATTCTTGTTATTATACCCGGTTTATTAATTTTAGTTTAAATTTTTTCAGACACAATTTTGTTTGTTATTGTTTACATATTATCAGTATTATTTTTTGTAACTTTTTTGTTTTTAATTATCTCTTATTCTCGCATATCAATATTTTATTTGTTTTTTTCTAACGTACAAGGTTCATTTATTTTTTTTCATTATTTTCCATGATATATGGTTCTTATTTTCTTTGTCCGGTTGAATAATTTTTTTCTGATTTTTTTTTACTACTGATAGCTAACGGTTTGCGGGCTTATGTCAGGCGGGCATTTTGAAACTCGTCTGTGTCCCACGTTACAAAGCTAAATTGGAAAACAAAACTATCAAATTGCTTGTTACTGCCCGCTTGCATAAGCCCGCTGTTAGCGTTTCGTGCTTT
>JACQWN010000726.1 GCA_016209245.1 Bacteroidia bacterium | reverse complement strand
GGATTTGGTGAAATCAAAAATTTGATATAAAAAGTGACATAATCGCTAAAATTTATTATAATTTTTTTAAAATTATAAATATGATTTTATATTTGCAAGTAAAATAAAAGTGTCTCACTTTCATACCAAACATAACCAATAATCGTTATTATTTAGGTCATCATTTTATAATATAGATTATCCCACCGAAGTACGAATGAGTGGCGCCACAGACGCCACCAGGGCGCAAGGCGCCATTTGTTACGAACTTACGAAAACAGAAAATATATGAAAGATAAATTAAAAGTGCAGGCTGTATTAAACCTTGAAGAAGGTGAAAGCATTTCAGGAATGTGGATTACTCCGCATATTCCGGGAACCGGTTTTTATAAACTAAGTGCGAAATGTAAAACAAATGGCGAACATGAATGGGCGCATTATCTGCAACAGGAGAATGGCAACAAAAAGGTATTGTTTCGCGGTACGGCAAAATCTGTCGAAGAATTACTAGTTGTTCTTGATATTGCTAACAAGAACCTGAAAAGACTATTCAATGAACAGATAGAATTGCAGAAAGCATCATATAGCATTTATCCCGTTGGTGATCATAAAAAAGAAACTAAATGGAATTAAATGTAATATCATCAGACTTTCATCCTGGCAAAATAAAACGAACCTATTAACGCCGGAACGGCAAGATTGATTATCCACAGCAGCAACGATGAAGCAATAATTCCTGCATCATTGCCTGAAAACATTCCCAGTATCACTAATGCGACGGAACTGCGTATCCCAAGCTCAGCCAATGCAAATGAAGGAATAATCGTAGAGAGCAAATAGATTATTGCAACCGCTGAAAATGCCTGTTCAATATTTATCTGAATATCGAAAAAAAGCAACAATAAATAATATTGCAAAACGAAAACTATATATCTGAAAAGACTACCCAATAAGACCAATATTAGCTCATACCATTTATATTCCGAAAAAATTCCATAGTAAGCCCGATATTTACTTAAAATTTTTAATCTGTTAAGCAGAGCGGTTGCAGCTTTTAGATTGAAGAATAAAAGAAATATAAATAAAGTCAGGGATGCACCAACAATAAAAATAATGAATAAATATTGTATAGGGATATTAATATTTTCACTGGCTGAGAAAATAAACCATAATAAAGCTGCGGTTCCCGCCAAAAGTGTTACCGATAGTTGACTTATACTTCCTGTAATAGTTGAAAAGACTCCGGATAACATGTTTTCGGATTTCAGAACAAGGATTCTTCCGGCAAATTCACCTACATGGTTTGGAGTAAACACGGAAATTGTTGTGCCTGAAAGCACTGCCCGGAAACAATTAATAAATGATATTTTTTCCAGCTTTTTTACCAGGAATTTCCATTTAAGTGTTTCTATACCCCAATTTACCGGCATCAGTGCAATAACGAGAAAAAAAAGAACAAACGCCTTTTCGTTCTTAATAAAAGGGGAAAAAAGCGAAGTCAAATCATTCTGCTGAAGTAATTTATATAAGATAAATCCATAGCTCAGAAGCAGAATTACAATCTTTATAACAGGTTTGTAATATTTTATAAAAAAATTATTTTTATGGTTTAGCATTATTGATTATGATTAATAAAACTCAATAGTTATATAATTTTTATAAGGGCTTTACATTCCAATCGCATGGAATAAGGCCGAGTGGAGAGGGTTTAGATTCGGGTTTTATTATATCTTTCCTTTCCATTAAGCAGTCAGTTTAAAATTCGTGAGCAAACGCTGGTATATGGCGTTCATGTCTTTAACATCAAAACCATTTCTTTTGAAAATATCAGGGTTCGGCAAATCATGCTTAACAGTATCGGCAAAGCGCTGAAGGTCTGAATTAATTATATGCGGCAAGTCAAAAACAACATCGGGCTTCATCATGAACACCATACGAAAAACATCGTACTTGTGCTTCATTATATCCTCATTTCTGACTTCCTGGCCTTCGGCTTTTCTGCGCAGATTGTCTAAATAAGCAAAGGCTTTCAGACAAATTACCGCCTCAACATTGGCAATATGGATGTCATCTTTCTTCTCACTATGCCCGATAGCGAAGTTGTAGTAATCATCATTTAATAAAATCGCCGAAAGGGTTGATAAACCATCTTCAACATGAACAGGTGTTATGTGGGTATCGGTAGACAGTTCAATAATATCAGGCACCCTGCTGAATAACTCTACCTGCTTTGGGAAAGACTTATTCGCCGGATTCCTGAACCTGTAACAATTTCTTTTTCCTTCCTCAATTTGCCGCACAGCGTAGTTGCCGGATTTAATGAACTCAAAGAAACGTCTTACAAATTCAGGCTTTAACGCCTCAATGATTAAGATTATGTCAATATCGTCGGTAGTTCTTGGGGTAAAACCGGCTTCTTCAACAATAATATCGCAAGCTGTTCCGCCAATGATAAGGTAACTGTCAAAATAATTCTTAAAGAAATCCCTAAAAACGTCAATTCCTATTACCATATGTTTTTTTCAATTATTTGCTGTAATGCTATTTTGGTTCGCTCATCAGGGTTCTCCCTTAAAGACAGATATAAAGAAAGCGGGTCAACAACCGGCCAGTCAAAATTCAGGTCTT
>JACQWN010000725.1 GCA_016209245.1 Bacteroidia bacterium | reverse complement strand
GTACATATTACTTTTACATTTAATCCTCAAAAAAAAAGATATTAACAAACGATTGTTAATTTCATATTATGTATTATGTTTGTCATTGATTAACCCGAACAGTAACACATTATTCCTTTTTTAGTAACCGTGAACGGTTACAGATAATCATCAAGCGTAAATTTAAGATTCAGAGGCAGGAGTTCATTAATTGTAAGCGGCAATAATTTCAGAACCGCAGTTCTGCCGGCTAACGATTGCGAGATAGTATTAATAACCTCAAATTGTTGACTTCCTGTTAATATAAACCTGCAATTTTTCGGATTTTCATCTACAATTCTTTGTAAATACGACGTTAATTCCGGAGCTCTCTGAACCTCGTCAATAATAACTTTGTCAGAAAATTTTTTTAAAAAACTGCGCGGATCAGATAGGATTGATTCTCTTATATCAGGATCTTCCATGCTGTAGTAAGGTAAATCAGGAAAAATATTTCTGACCAGAGTGGTTTTTCCCGATTGACGCGGACCTGTAATAGTAATTACAGGATAATAATTTATCAAATCTTTAATTTCCTTAGTTATTTCTCTGTACAAATACATTTATGCAAATTTAAGTTAGTACTTTAAAACTGCATAAATAGATAATATATTCGGGAATTCCCAAAAAATTTTCAATTCATATACTACTTAGTTGTATATTTTTGTTTTATTTATGTATTTTTGTAATTTAAATTATTGCGTGAATAATTACATAAACTTTTATACAGATGAAGTCTAAAAAAAATGTACTTGAAAGAATTACTGTAAACCCGGATATATGTCACGGGAAACCGGTGATAAGAAATAAAAGGTATCCTGTAGAAACGATACTTGAATATCTTGCAGGCGGCGATAGCATTGAAGATATTTTAAAAGAGTTCGGCGATCTTGAAAAAGAAGATATATTGGCATGTCTTGCTTATGCCACAAAAATGATATGCGGAAAATCAATAAAAATAAGAGAAAATGAAATTTATTCTTGATGCACATATACCTCTGTCTTTAATTGCTACAATCATTTCAAATGGCCATGAGGCAATGCATACAAAAGATTTACCCATTAAAAATAATACGCCTGATGATGAAATTATTGATTTTTCGATAAAAAATAATTGTATTGTAATTACAACGGACAGCGATTTTTATTATAGCCATACCCTGTTTGGAAAACCTGAAAAGCTATTATTGATAAAAACAGGGAATACAAGAACAAAAGCATTGAAAAACCTGTTTGAGAAATACTTTGACGAAATTATTACAGCATTTAAAAAATACAATTTAATTGAACTGCATTATGATTGTTTAATATATTGATGTAAAACTAAAAATTTATAAATTATGAAACTAATTTATATAAACAATTGATAATCAATATAAGAAAATATATTATCTTATTAATATTTAGCCCGAAAGTAGGTTTTTTATTATTTTCATTCTTCATAATATTTCAATTAAAATCGCAACTGCTTTTCGACCATTATTCTGTCGAAGATGGATTATCACAAACCGTCGTTAATTGTATTTTTCAGGATAATGACAGATTTTTATGGATAGGCACACAGGATGGACTTAACAGATTTGATGGCAGTCGCTTCAATAAATATTATAACTCACCTTATGATATTAATTCTATATCAGATAATTATATTTATATTATTTCCAAGGAGCCTAATGGTTGTTTGTGGATTGGTACACGCTATGGACTAAATAAATATAATCCATTAACTGATAATTTTATAAGATTTCTTCAAAATCCAAATAAACCTGCTTCAATTTATGATGATGAAGTACTAGGCATTTATATAGATAAGGATAATACAAAATGGATTAATACATTTTATGCTCTTTCAAAATTTAATGATTCGACCGGAACATTTGAGCACTTCATTCATTCAAATCCCGATATTTTACATCCTGATCTTCACTATGGATATCCGGTTACTGAAACTGGTGATGGTTATATTTTAGCCGGAACTTACGATGGATTATGCGTTTTCGATAAAAAATCAATGACTATTAATAAATACCCCGTTATTATTAATGATACAGAGAAATTATCTGTTGCAATAACCTCAATTGTATTTGATACTTTTGGAAATATCTGGGTTGGAACAGAGTGTGGATTATTTTTGTTTGATATTAAATCGAAGTTGTTTAAGGAAATTACTTTAAGCAATACTTTAAATAATAATAATAAAGGGCTTAATATTAAATCAATTTTGATTGACCATTCAGGGATTATTTGGATTGCTACATATGGTGACGGGCTTTTTCAATCTACTCGTACTTTTTATAAAGGATGGATACCGGAATTTATCAATTATCGTTCGTTAAAAGGTGATAACACATCGCTGATGGATAACCAGCTTACATATCTCTTTGAAGACAGAACAGAGGTTCTGTGGCTTGGTACATATAATACAGGTATAATCAAGCTTGATTTGAAAAAGAAAAAATTCCGGCTTTACAATAATTTTATTTGAAAAGAGACGCCATTGCTTAGTAACGATATTGCTTCGATATTTCTTGATGATGATAATGTTTTATGGCTCGGAACATGGGGTTATGGTTTAAACTGGTATAACAGAAATACGTTTAAAATAGAATATTTCACTACAAGTTCAGGTAAGGGAAAAAGATTGACAGATAACTATGTACATTCTATTTTTCAGGATAACGAAGGATTAATCTGGTTAGGAACTCAAAATGGAATATCAATTTACGATAAAAGCAAAGGTTTATTTTATGATTTGAATGAATACTATACATGGCTTGAAAATAATATTTTCAATAACAACCGGATCTATTCAATATGTGAAGATTACAGCAATAATATCTGGATTGGAACAATCAATGGTTTGACAAAAATTTCAAAGTCTAATCAACAGGTTGTTAATTATTTAACTAATTTTCAGGATTCTACCAGCCTATGTAACAACAGGGTAATGGCAATAATCTGCACAAACGACGGAAATATTTTTATCGGTACATCGGGAGGGCTTAATAAATATCTGCCGGAAACAGATAATTTTCTTCAATTTAAAAATGAATTAAACAATTCCAACTCGTTGATTAATAATAAAATATATTGTTTATTAGAAGATCATGAAGGATATATCTGGATTGGCACTCAAAGTGGAATTTGTCGGTTCGACAGACAAAATATGACATTTACAGGAATAAAAGATAATGAAGGTTTACATCTCAATGTACTTGTTTATGATATACAGGAAGATAATAACGGTAATATGTGGTTTAGCACAAATAATGGAATTTTTGTAATTAACAGAAAATCAGGACATATCAGATTTTATGATAATTACGATGGTTTACAGGGATTGGAATTTAATAAAGGTGCGACATTCAAATCAAAAGAAGGAGAGCATTTCTTTGGAGGCATAAATGGTTTCAATTCATTTTTCCCTGATGAGCTTTACGATAATCCTTATTTACCATTTGTCGTGATTACTAAGCTTATAAAAGAAAATGAATCTGGTCAGAAACAATATTACATTAAAGGGCTTGAAGAAATAGTTATGGATTATTCCTATTATTTTATTACTGTTGAATTTGCAGCACTTGAATTTACCAAACCTGAAAAAAATCAGTTCATGTATATGATGGAGGGAATGAGCCATGAATGGATACAAAATGGAAATAAAAATTTTGTCACCTTTCTGAATATCAAACCAGGTAACTACATATTAAATATCAAAGCTTCAAATAATGATGGCAAATGGAATGAAAATCCTGCAAAGCTGAGGATAATTGTCAAACCGCCATGGTGGAATACCGGATGGGCATATTTGGGTTATTTTTGTTGTATAATACTTCTGATATTTGTTTTTATTAAGATAAGAGTTAAAAATTTAATTAAAGCGAAGAAAGTACTCGAGCGAAGGGTTGAGGAACGGACTATTGAAATTCAACAGAAAAACAAAGAGCTGGAAAAATTATCAATTGCAGCAAGCAAGACGGCAAATGCCATTACTATTTTTGATAAAGATGGCACTATTGAATGGCGAAATCAAGCTTTCTTTTATTTATATGGTGAAATACTAGGTGAAGTAGTTTTAAAAATCGGGCAGAATTTAAACAATCTTGGTAAAGAACATATCGTTTTCCCTTATTTTAAAAAATGCATTGAAACAAAACAATCGGTAATATATTCATTAAAAAAACGAACATCTGCTAATGACTATCTTTGGATACAAACTACACTGACCCCTATACTCGATAAAGATAACAATGTTTACAAGCTTGTTTCAATTGATTCGGATATTACAGATATTATAAAAGCGGATGAAATAATTATCGAGCAATCCAAAGAGCTTGAAAAGCTTTCTATTGTAGCAAGTAAAACCGACTGCTCGGTTACAATTGCTTCGCCTGAAGGTGAAATTGAATGGGTAAACGACGGATTTACAAAATTATATGGCTATAAATTAGAAGAATTTAAACGGGAAAGAAATTCAAATATGCTCCAAGCTTCGTTTCATACTGATTTTTATAATAAATATTCGCAATGTATAAAGGGAAAAGAATCGGTGACTTATATTACATTGACACAAAACAGGGATGGAAGGGATATATGGGTACAAACTAATCTGATACCGATATTGGATAATGCAGGCAATTTAAAGAATATTGTCGCTGTTGATACCGATGTATC
>JACQWN010000724.1 GCA_016209245.1 Bacteroidia bacterium | reverse complement strand
TGCGCCGTCAACGGTAGTCAGAATTTCCCAGTTGGAATTATCCTGGCTTCGATTAACGGTGAAGTAGTCGTTGTTGGTTTCGCTGGCGGTGAACCAATTCAGATAAACCATATCATTATTGCAATCCGCTGTGAAATTAAACAGTTCAATAGGAAGTGGTTTTGATCCCTTGACAATAACTCTGGGAGAAAAGTATGTTTGACCGGTTACGGTAATTGTCTCAACTCCTGATGTAACACCATTAGTGCCGGATAAAGAGACTGTTCCACCAGCGCCCCCTTTTCCATCGTCCCAGCCAGTACCCCAATGCTGTACACCTAGCTCAGTGGTTCTGTCAGCCGGATCGGTCATAGTATTTTCTGCGCCTATATAAGATAAAGATAAAGTGACAGCCGGAGTCGGCGAAGCAACAGATGAAGTGACATCCCACCAGCGGTCTATTGCGGAACTTAAATTTGTGCCAGTACCTGACATTGAAGTTACACCGGTTGCCCATGGCTGATTATCATCTGCAACAGTATGTCTTGTTGAAGCCGTTATATTACCGGTAGCGTCTCCGCCATTATTAAACGTTACAGGTAAATAATTTCCATTATAGCCAAAGGGAAAAACATGGTTGTCAGTTATTGAACCAATATTCCACTGAACTTTGCTGTTGTTGGTGGCAGCAAGATGCTCACTGACTATATAGCTGCTCGCACTACCCCCGGTTATAGCCCCGGTTGCAGAATTTTGAATGATAAGTGTCTTTTCATTTAATATAAGTTCTCCATCGGTTAAAGTTAAGGTATTGCTTACGGTAACATCATTAACGCTTATTGTAATACCGGTTGATGAAGAATTATTTATTGTAAGATTATAAAATGTAGTTGCTGAAAATCCTGAAATAATTTGAGATACTGCACCAATAAAAGTAACAACGCCATTTGAATGAGTCAGCGTTCCTCCATTGTCATAATTTCCATAAATATCTAATGTGCTTGCTGCATTATTGATTGTTAATGTTCGGTCAACTTTAATATTCAGATTATTACATTTAGCGCCTGCTGCACCAATAGTTGGTTCATTGATTACGCCTGATGATGGAATAAGAACATTAATAGTAGCATCGGGAACATACATGCTTTGCCAGTTGCTGCAGCTGAACCAATCGCTACCAACAGCGCCATTCCATGTACCTTTTGAAAAACCGCCCTGGAGTATCGTTAATGTCATTCCATTGTCATATTGGGGACCGTCACTTTGAAATGATGCACAACTTGCATAATTAGTCCAGTTTGAATTATCGTTAATTCTGTCAAGCCATTCTCTTTGTGTTGCCTCTGTTAAAGGACCTGTATATTTATTCCAGTCGGTAGAACCGGTAGGAGCCATACATAAACAACTCATACCCGTATATAAATTGGAGTTTTGTGTAGGATTTGTAGAACAACTTGCTGTCCATGTTCCATTGGTTGAAAACCCATATAAGATTTTTCCTGAACTGCCGGGATAAACGGCATCATGTCCGTTGGTGGTATTATTAGTCCATACGCCACTTTGGGCGAAATAAATCTGGTCGCCTCCGGCATTCATATTAAATGAGGTGGACTTTGCACCTGTAGCGTCAAGATGCGATACTGCCCAACTTGCATCGGGAGAAACAAAAATGATTTCATGTCCTGCGTTCATATCTGTACGGAATGTAATAACCGTACCGGCAGGTATCGTACCTCCGGTCCTTGTAAGTTTGGCGCCACCTTCGGTATTACCCCATTTACCTGCATTACAACGTTCATAACCGTTATCGGTGATTTGAATTTCTGTTCCGTTTGTAATATCCTTAAAACACAAAAAACTGATTTCATCCCCATTGTTGGAGCCGGAAACGCAAGCGGATCCACCTGAACCTAAATTGGCATTTACAGCCAGGATTGCCAGGTCACCGTAATCTAAGATTGTTGTAGAACTAGTAGCGAGTGTGGTAAGATTTATTGTTCCGGAATTTCCGCTTGTACCGCAGGAATTATATGCGCGAACCTGGTAATAATATGTAGTATTCAGGTTAAGACCGGAAACAACGTAAGAAGTAACGTTGCCAACATCTTTATTATTATACCCGGCAACGAATGTTGCAAAGTTGCTTACAGTAGAAACATCAAGATAATATTTTGTTGCAGTAGGAACAGAACTCCAGTTTGCTGTAAAATAGACAGCGCCGATATTAGTCGCTGCCTGTTCAACCGGGGCAGAGGGAACACCTGAACAGGAAATAATTGAAATATCGTCAATATATAATTCGCTTTGATTTGCATCGCTATAACCATGAAAGCCAATGTAATAATCACCGCTTGAGCCAGGCGAAAAACTGCCCGTTGCCTGGTAATAGGATTCATTTGATATTGAAGCATTGGTATAAATAGTACCACCTGTCATGCCGGCTGCACTTGCCGTTGGTCCCCATTTCACTTCTAATTTTTCTGTCTTTGACGAAATGGAATTCCTGTAATAAAAACTAATGTTATAGGTAGTACCGGCAGTAAGTCCTACCAACTTTGGTGTAAAAAACCAATCGTCCATAATCACTGTAGTGTTTTTTTTGATGTACATTGAATTTGTACCGGAATGAGGATAACCCGAAGAGGTTTTCCATTGTTTATCATCGCTGTTATCGTTGGTCATTGTCCACCCGCAAGGTAAATTCGGCTCATTCACACCATCAAAGTCCTCGGTATAAGGGAATGATGTAATTGTACAACCTCCACAATTTACCTGCACATCGTCAAAGGCCACATTACCATTATTTTTAGTATAGGTAAAACGGAATTTTGTATAAGTGCTTACTGAGCCATAAGTTTTTGTTGTGCCGGAAGTAGGAATGGGATTAATATTTTCTATCTGCACCCATGAGCCATTATATCCCTCCACTTTAAAATAACAATTTGCATCAGTACCATTTCCTTTAATCCAGAAAGATAATTGTCCGGGTAATGTAACATTTGCAGTAACTACCTGGTCGCCGGTAGCGTCAAATTGTAACGAGGGAGAAGCAGCGCCATAGTTTCCTGCGGTAGTATAAGTGCCTCCGATAGCTGTGAATGTCCAGCCGTTAGGCGCTGTTGTTCCATTCGCAAATCCTTCGGTCCCGCATGCAGAATAGGTTTCCGTAATAGTTGTTTGGCTATTAGGATTATTTGTTGCGGCATCAGTAAAGAAGAGAATATTGGAGCCGGTGCATTTTGCTTCATATACTCTGAACCAATAGGTGGTACTGGAGGTTAAGCCAGTTATTGTAATGGAATTTCCGCTGTTATTGTAAACCACCTGTTCGCCTGAACCGCCATAAACTGAATTTCCCGATGGGTCAGTTCCATTTACCGGGTTGGTAAATGAATTAATAGTATTGATTATGACAATTCTTTTTTCGCCATTGCCATTTGTCCAGTTTACTGTCATTTGACTTGAGCCGACTGATGAAAAAGTAATATTGCTCGCCTGCGTTGTCGGGGTTGAGCAAGAAGTAGTGGCTTGACTATTTGATGGAGGAGACGTTACATTAAATTTCGAATCAGCGCCTGTGCAATTATATTCATAGACCTTAAAGTAATAAGTTGTTCCGGGTGATAATCCAGTAATATTTACGCTTGTGCCGGAACCCATAAATACCACGTAATTTCCAGTTCCGAGTTGCGTACCTGAACCAAAAGTGGAACTGGCAGTGTATGTAGTTCCATCAACCGGGTCAGAATCTACAGCGCTTCCCGATTTAGCCAATACAATAACCCCTTCTCCGGGTGTTCCTCCTCTTACCCAGTTTACGGTCATTGAAGCAGAGGCGACATTTGTAAAAGTTATAGCGCTTGCCTGAGTGGTTGGGACGCTGCATGAGTAATATATACCGATGATAATTATATCGTCAATATTTGATGCACCGGCACTTGCAACAGTACCGAGATCCACAGAAGTATTTGAAGTCATTATCCAGCGTATATAAACAGATGATTGATTATCACACTCAGTAGGTAATGCTACTTCTGAAAGAACACCAGAAGAATAGTTATCTGCAACTGTAATACTTGTAGCTCCGGTAATATCAGTCCATGTACCGCCTGCGCCTACTTTATATTGTGCCTTAAAATCGCGGGGGCCTGTGGCGCTGCTTCTTTGTTTTGAAGAAAATTTTAATGTATTATAATTAGTAGTTACAAATTCTATTTGCCAGTATTTAGTACCATTCCCTGCATCCCAACCCGTGGCTCGGGCACTGTTGGTAGTTGCACCGGAATAGGAATAAAGAATAGCAGAAGTACCGGAAGATGATATGGTTTTGGTGCTATTCGCTGCAATTCCACCATCAGCAATAGCATCGTCAGGATTGTTGGGAAAATCCCAATTGACAATAGTAACCGGAACATCTGTAATATCAAAAGTAGAACTCGTAATATCCCAATCTAAAGTGGAAGTCCGTTCTGCATTCAAAGTAAAACCTGTACCTGAGGCGGTATGAGTTAAAGTGCTGAATGTAGCTAATCCGGAAGAAGCGGCAACATCAACAGGAGTGCCTGTAAGAGTTCCTGTTGAAGTGATACGTATGTTGCTTGTAAAATCAAGGTCTCTGTTATTGTTTGCATCTTTTGCTTCAATGGTAACAGCGGGCGACATAGCTACATTTATGTTTGTATTAGATGGTTGTTGAACATATCCAAGTTGAGTTGCGGTAACCTCAATTCTATTTGCATCGCCTGTTGTTGAACTTGCCGCTGCTCCTGCATCGGCTGCCGCAAATGTAGAACCTGCTCCATCGGCAGTAGCAGAAGTGACTGTAAACTGAAACTGCTGTTTATCGGTAACGGCGCTTAGAAAACTTACACGGATTGAAAAATCTTTTGAACCATTATCGGTTGCTGGGTCTAAGGTGAAACTACTGAATGAAGCAGGTGAAGCAGCGGCAATTTCCGATATTTCGGTAGTTCCGTCATAAAGCGCAATCCGTCTTAAATTTGCAACATTGCTTACCGAAAAAGTAATGGCTGTTAACGTTGTGCTTAGAGCATCTGCATCTGAAGATGCGCCACCATCTCTGATAGTAAATTTTGCGACTTCTATATCATTAGCATCTGCAATTATATTTGATGATTGATAAGAAGCATAAGCAATATTCGTTGGTTCGGTAAAGGTGGTGTGGCGGATGATGTCGGAGGAGGTGGAGTTACCGGAGACAACCGATACAACTACATTATCGGAAAAAGCAATTTGAGTTGCCGCAGTAGAACCTTGCCAATAAAATCCCATATAATTTAATGCAGAGGATGTATATGTTGAATTGACCGCTGTTCCCTGTGAGGTTAATGAACCAGATAAAGGATCTGCAAAGGTTCCTGCGTCATCCCGGTAAAATAATTCCCATGTATTAGTTGAAGGAGCATAAGTAACTTTTACACTTAAATAATTAGTTCCAAAGTCATTTGCACCTGTTATTAAATCTGTAAAACCGTCAAGCCCATCGGTAAAAGAGACCAACCTTAAACGATCATCTGATAATGTTTGTCCTAAAACAACGGCATAGCCATCAGCAATTCCGGTCGAATTTATATCTGTCCCACTGGATGCCAATACAAATGCGACACCATAAGAACCGGCTCCAAAACCTGCAGGATCGGTTCTTATTTGCCTGAGATTAAAAGACCAGGTAACTAATCCTGGATTTGAACTCAAAGTAGTGTTATATGGAGATAAAAAGGAACTGGTTAGAGTATTGAGATATACATATCCCTCGACATTGTCAGTGGCAGAAGCGTCATTAGTTAGTTCACATCTGGTATTGGTAGTTGCGCGACTGGCTCCCCAGTCAGCCCCAGATGTAGTTACAGTCCATGAACCAAGAGCGCCAGATGTAGTCCATGTATCGCTGGTACCTGAATTAAAATTGTCAGAAAAAACAGTTGTCTGCCCCCACCCCTTACCTGCCACCAAAGCAAGTAAGACTATTAAGCATAGTTTGAAGGGCAGTGAATTTCCCTTTGTTTGAAATTTCACACTGCGGGGTTTTATGAATGTTTTAAATATTGGTTTCATAAAATTAGAATTTATGAGGTTATTTTGCGATATGTTAATGCACTTTTTCATAAGTATTATTCTATCTGATATGAAGGAATGAAGTGAATATCATCCTTTTTTAAAACATCCACCATTTGAGGTGGCAGAATGTGGCTAATCAAAACTCTGAACTGGTTACCTCCGATTTTCCGGCAATTTTGGATGAATTTATTTAATTCTTTGGTTTTAAGGCGGTTCATTGCTTCACCGAGCAGAGTATATTCTTCTTCTCCCTTTTTCAACTTTCCTGTAATATTCAGTTCAATATATTCTCCGTTGAGTTGTATGTATTTTCTTTCAAACTTACCGGTAATCTGAAAACCAAATTCCTTGGATAAAATTTCAGGTAATTTTTTTATGGCTTTATTTTCAAGAGAGTATCCAAAAGAATCTGATAATGCGCCTACTTGCTGCCTTGTAGATTTAAGACCTAAAACAAGTTTTTGAATCTGAAGCTCGGTTTGTTTCTGTGCTTCCGCAAGTTCGCTGACTTTATGTTCGGTTTGTTTCTGTGCATCCGTAAGTTGTTTCTGTGCTTCTGCGAGTTCGCTGACTTTATGTTCGGTTTGTTTCTGTGCTTCTGCGAGTTCGCGGACACTACGTTCGGTTTGTTTCTGCGCTTCCGCAAGTTGCTTTACGATTTCTTTTAATTCAAGTATGTCATCTCTAACGTTGGTAATCGGTCTCAATACAACCATGTTGTAAAATTCCATCATTAAGCCCTGAAGTTCAAGAGGAAACTTCTCTATTAATTGATTTGTATTTGTCATAATTATTAAATTATTATGTTATAATAAATTTTCATACGATATTTCTTTTGCATAATTAAAGTCTATATTATGTTTTTCAATATTTATCTTGTTTTTATTTTCGTCCCATTCAAATTGCATAACTAAGGCATTCTAATTAAATTTCAAAATTCTACAAATTCCTTTGGATAACGGCTCATATCAATATCTTCTTATTTTGTTTTATCCTGCCCATTTGATATAGTACGCTTTTATATTTTTACGTAGAGATTGATTAAAGGTTACATTATTTTTTAGGTTATGAAAATTATACATCAAACGGGATAAAATTCCGCATTTTACAATCGGTTTATTTATAGCAATTATCCCTCCGAAATACGAACATACGAAGTACGAATTCGCAGTTCGTAAGTTCGTAACAAATTCGTACTTCGATGGAATAATAAATGCGGAAATTTACCACGCGTACAGTATAATTATCCAAAAACAAATTTCTGTTTATCTACAATAACCTCAATAACATCCTTATAATATACAATATCCACAGTACCTTTTGTCTCATTATGCGCTACTACAGCTTCATCGTTGTATGATATTTTGCTTTTTGGCACAAGATAATAGATAAAGTTGGAATCTTTAAGCAAGAATTGATTTCTTGCAGAATTAAAAAATTCCTCAAATCTTTTTTTTGTCAGAATA
>JACQWN010000122.1 GCA_016209245.1 Bacteroidia bacterium | reverse complement strand
ACAGAAACCTGCCAATTATTCGCTCAAAAAGTTAAAGAGAAAATCGCATACATAACAGCATGACAACCGGGACTTGTTAACGGCTTTGCATTGAAGCTTGTTGACAATAACCCTGATAAAAAAGTAATTGACTATGACGATTATCTGAAAGTTGAAAATTGGTATTTAACTGAAGCTATTGATAAGAATATTTCAAATATTATTAATAAAGCTGAACAACATCGTAATTTTATTGAAAAGTTACTTTTTACAGAGATTAAAGAAGAATTCAGAATTAATAAACCTGCAGTTAAAGAATTACATGCAAATGGTCTTATTAAAAAGGCAGATGATAAGAATGTTGAATTTTGGGTACCTTTATACAAAAAATGCCTGCATGATTACTTTTATCCTTATGAAAATGGAGAAAGTAAAACAATACAAAGAAGCATAAATGTAAATGACTTTATTACAAAACAGGGAAAACTAAAAATAGACAGAATAATTGAAAAATACAAAGAATATGTAAAGCGTCGTAGTTTCAGGTATTTCAGGGAAAAAGACGAACAGGGTAATTACAAATCAATAAAAGAAGCTGCGTTAATCTATAGTTTTGAGACTTATATCCAGTCATTTCTTCAAATGATTGATGGGAAAAGTTATCGCGAAGCTGATACAGGACTTGGGAAAAGCGATTTAATAATAAATGTGAAGGGAGATGAATATTTAATAGAAACAAAGATATTTTATTACGAGGCGCAATTTTTACAAGGCAGGAAAAAGCTCGCATATTATTGCAAAAGTCTTGGATTAAACAGAGGCGTTTATATTGTATTTATTCCGAATAATATTGAATATCCCAAAAGTGTAAAAGAACAGACCGAAACAATAGAAAAAGTTGAAATAAAAACTTTTTTAATTGAATATGATGAAGAAAAGGATTTTTAATGAAAAATCATGATTTGGAATAGAAACGCTGACAGGTCTTCCAGACGCTGTCAGGTTGAAGAAATCAACCTGACAGCGTGCGAAGCTCCTGACAGAGTTAGCATTTGAGATTTAAAATTTATTGAAATGAAAGTTATTGATAAATATTTCAAAATCACTGAAAATGGTTTAATTTCTGTTATATTTTTTATTTTTTATTCTTATTAACAGTTAATTAAACACCCTTAATCCAAACTTGTAGTGAACATAGCCGAACTATCATAAAATTGATAGACAGAAAAAAGTTAAATTTGTAAACTGATGTTTGAAAAATGTCATATATTTGCCATTAATTCCTCGAATAAATGCAAATATAGTCACGGGGTGACTTTGAGTCAATTAATTCCTGCAATTCGTGGCATTTTATTGACTTGATGGATTAACTATAAAAAATAAAAAAATGAAAGACGAAATCCTTAAAAACAACCTTGAGCATACTCTTTTTTCCTGGTCGAAGCAATCAGGGCTTAATCCGATAAATGTTGAATATGCCAAAGGAGTATATATATATGATTATGATGGAAAACGTTATATTGATTTTTCGTCACAATTATTAAATGTAAATATCGGACATAGTGATACAAGGGTACGGGATGCTGTAATAGAGCAGATGAATGCCGTAAGCTACGTATATCCTGGTATAATAACAAAAGTAAGAGGCGAGTTGGGAAAGAAATTAGCTGAGATTACACCGGGTAATCTTACCAAATCGTTTTTTACTCTTGGAGGTGCCGATGCTGTTGAAAATGCTGTAAAAATTGCCAGAGTTTATACAGGCAGACATAAAATAATAGCTCAATATCAATCTTACCATGGCGCTACTTATGGCGCTATTTCTGCCGGAGGAGATCCCAGAAAGCATGCAGTAGATAATCAGGCAGCGCCAAATTATATACATGTCGAGAATCCATATTTCTACCGTTGTCCATGGAACAGTAAAACATTGGAAGAATGCGCCAATAGTTGTGCAGCCCATGTTGAAAGGGTCATTAAATTTGAAAATCCTAATAGTATTGCAGCTATATTGATGGAAGGCGAATCAGGTTCATCAGGTTGTATCAAATATCCTCCGGGTTATTGGAAAAAAATCAGGGCAATAGCTGATAAATATGGTATATTAATCATTGATGATGAGGTGATGAGCGGATTTGGCAGAACCGGTAAGATGTTTGCAATAGAACACCATGACGTTGTGCCTGACATAATCTGCATGGCAAAAGGGCTCACTTCCGGTTATATTCCATTGGGAGCTATTATTGTATCAAACGAAATAGCCAAATATTTTGATGATAAACCTTTACCACTCGGCTTGACTTATTCGGCACATGCCGTTTCCTGCTCTGCCGCATTAGCCGTTCTCGATATTTATGAAAAAGATAAGCTTGTTGAAAACGCAGCTAATATGGGTAAATATCTTGAATCGGAGATGGAACAACTGATATTCATTCATCCTTCTATTGGTGATTTTAGAAATACCGGTTTATTAGGATGTATAGAGCTTGTAAAAAACCGAAGTACTAAAGAACCAATGGCGCCATGGAATGCAAAGCCGGAAGAAATGCAGATAATGAATCAAGTTGCTGCGAAAATCCGTGAACTCGGAATGTTCACCTTTGTAAGATGGAATTGGATTTTTGTAGCTCCACCGCTTTGCATTACAAAAGAACAGATAGATGAAGGATTAGATATTATCTCGAAAGCTATTGAAATTGCTGATGAGTATTGTTATTAATTAAAATATTATCACTATGTCAATATTAATAAAAAATGGAAGGCTCATTACCTCTTCCGATAATTATGTAGCAGATATCTTCATTGAAAATGAAAAAGTAACTGCTATAGGTAAAGATTTGCTTTATAAAGCCGATACTATTATTGATGCACAGAACAAACTGGTGATACCCGGCGGAATTGACCCGCATACGCATCTTGATATGCCGTTTATGGGAACATCATCGAGCGATACTTATGAAACCGGGACACTTGCAGCTCTTTTTGGCGGTACCACAACTATTATTGATTTTATTATTCAAAAGCAAGGAAAATCATTGTACTCCGCTCTTGAGGAATGGAAATGCAGGGCAAACGGAAATGCAGTCGGCGATTACTCCTTTCATTTTGCGATTACTGATTTTAATAAAGATACGAAAGCAGAACTTAAAGATATAATCGAAAAGGAAGGAATCACATCATTTAAGGTGTTCATGGCTTATAAAGGTTCGCTGATGATTGACGATATGCATTAATGTATGAAGTGAAAAAATACGGAGGTTTAGTTTCGGTACATGCCACCAATGGGTATATGATTGATTATCTTGTTGCAAAGCATAGAGCGGAAGGGAAGCTTTCACCGTTATATCATTATCTTTCTCAGCCTGAAATTACTGAAGCCGAAGCTACCGGACGTTTTGCCGACATTGCATATTATACAGGCGTTAATGCTTATGTAGTGCATCTTACATGTGAAGGCGCTCTTAACCGTATTAAATACGCTGCAGCAAGAAATCAGAAAGTCTTTGCTGAAACATGTCCCCAGTATCTGCTTCTCGATGCTTCACTTTATGAAAAAGGTTTTGAGTCGGCAAAATGGGTAATGAGCCCGCCATTAAGAGAAAAAAAAGACAGGGAAGTTTTATGGGCGGGAATTAATCAAGGGTTTATTCAGGTAGTTGCTACCGACCATTGTCCGTTTAAATTGGAACAGAAAAAAATGGGGGAGAACGACTTTTCTAAAATACCAAACGGAATGCCTGGTATTGAAAACCGGCTTGAATTATTATTTTCTGAAGGTGTTGTAAAAGGAAGAATTGATGTGAATAAATTTGTCGAGATAACTTCGACTAATGCAGCAAAAATTTTTGGAATATATCCTGAAAAAGGGACTATAGCTATAGGCAGTGATGCCGATATAGTAATTTTTGCACCTGACGAAAAGCATATTATTTCCGCAAAGACTCATCATATGAATTGTGATTATTCCGGTTTCGAAGGGTGGCAAATTACAGGAAAATGCAAAACAGTATTATTACGCGGAAAAGTAGCTGTTGATAATAATAAAGCTTTTATTGGTAAAGGATTTGGGCGATATTTTAAAAGAGATGTGTTAATGTGTTAATGTGTTAATGTGTTTTTGTAAACTACTTTTCATGACTTTTGAAAAATACCAAATTTTACTACCTTTGCAAAAAATTATTAATCATGGGTGTCACACGTAATTTAATACGATTCGACTGGGCAATGAAGCGTTT